>CAJVYT010000032.1 GCA_913009765.1 uncultured candidate division Zixibacteria bacterium | reverse complement strand
TTTATAGAGAGATTTGTCCAACCTGTGATCATGTTCTTCACTGTTTTAAAACTCCTTTTTATTAAATATCTATTATGTTTATTTATTTTTTTTTTTTTTTTTCAAGCAGAAGACGGCATACGAGATATATCAGTGTGACTGGAGTTCAGACGTGTGCTCTTCCGATCTGGTATTAATACTTGGTTTGATGCTTCTATGTCTGCCGTCGCTTATTATGCAGAATGTTCCAGTACAAATAAAATAACAGTCTCGGTTTCAACTGCATGTAATACCTTCACGGAGCAATTTAGTGTCACGGTTAATTGTAATACTGACCCATTGGTTATTCTTCCGCAGGATACAACAATCTTTCTCTGTGATTTGTCTCCAATAAGTTTACCAGTTGGTGTGACTGATGTTGATAATAATCTAATAGATGTTACTGCTATTGGCGGTACCTATGATAATATCTTAAACCTTATGACATTTACTCCAGATACTGCCGGAACTTATATCCTTTCTGTTTCTGCCGCTGATTCCTGCGGTGCTACTGATTATGATGAAATTGCTGTTACTGTTGAAGTAAATGAAAAGCCTGTTGTAGTCGTTCCTGAAAACTCTAATTTTAATTTATGTGAACCGACTCAATTATCTTTACCTGTATATGCTTTAGATAATGACAGTAATAATGTCACCCTTGAAATTATTTCCGGCGGCGGTCAATTAATTGATGGTAACTGGATTTACAATGCTGTCTCTGATGATTCTATTACCGTCGTAATACGTGCTTCTGATGATTGCGGTGTTTTTAGTGAAGATACTTTTACAGTATTAATTCACATGAACAATGCTCCGCAGTGGCAAGGTGAAAGTTCTTTCAGCTTTGACCAGTGTGAGCCAACTGAAGTATTTATCCCATTTGACGCTTTTGATATTGATGGTGATTTGATAAACTTTAGCTTGGTTTCCGGTCTTGGTACTGTTGTTGATTCCGGTTGGGTATACACTCCGACAGGTTCTGAAACTGTTGAGTTTACTGCACGTGTTGCTGATTCTTGTGGTGCTTTTGCCGACAAACAGTTTACTGTGATATTTAAAATCAATGACGCTCCATATGTTGATGCCGGCGATGATTTTGCAACTTTCCTATGTGAATCCGGTGAAGTTTGTTTTGATGTTGTCATTACTGATGATAACCTATCATATACATCGATTCCTCAAGGTTTTATTAACTCGACTACAGGGCAGTACTGCTTTAACGCTGACACATCGGGTGTATATACAATTGAAGTTTCTGCGACTGATTCTTGTGAAGTTACAACGTTTGATACGGTTGTTGTGACTGTTGATATCAATGAAGCTCCCATTGTAGAAACTCCGTCAGATACATCGTTTTTGTTCTGTGATACACCACAAACAATTAGTTTACCATACTCTTTGTTTGATGCTGATAATAATCTTGCCTTCAGTGAAATTATTTCAGGCCCCGGAACTTTAGTTGACGGAAACTGGGAATATTTTGCTCAAGGAAATGAAGAGATGTCAGTTACTATTCGTACTACTGACTCTTGTGGAGCAGTCAGTGAATCAACATTTAATCTGTCGATTTACTTTAACCAACTTCCTGAGATAATAAATCAAAACTTTGCTCAAAACTATTGTAAGTCCGGTGCTGAACGAACTCTTACGGTACTGGCAACTGATATAGATAATCAAAATCTTACCTATGAACTGCTTTCCGGTATCGGTACAATTGATGCTCAAACCGGAGTTATTACATATATCCCTGATACATCGGGTACATATCTCTTTACTGTTTCAGTCTCTGATGACTGTGGTTCTGTTACTGCTTTAATAACAGATGTTATCGGAATCAATAATCCTCCGATTTTTAATTCGTTTGATTCTACAATTTATCTCTGTGATGTTGAAGATATAACTTTTGATATTTCAGCTTCAGATGCTGATGGCGATCGGATTATATTCGGTCAAAGTTCCGGACTGGGAATATTCAAACAACTGACAGATTCAACCGGTCAAACTGTTTTTACTCCTGAGGATGTTGATTCTGCAACTTATACTTTTGTATATTGTGTAACTGATTCCTGTGGTGATTATCCTGACCAATTTGTTGTCCCGCCAACATGTGCTGATACTGTTCAAATAACTGTTGTCATTAACAGAGCTCCGCAAATTGTATGTCCGACCGAGATGAAATTCTTTACCTGTGAAACTGATACATTCTCTTTTGATATTGATGCCAACGACCCTGAATTTGGTCAGTTGACATTTAATGTCCTTTCTGAAAACGCAAGTATTGACGGTAAAACAGTTTCTGTTGTTGGTAATCAAGCTGATTCATTTGATGTTGTTATTGAGGCTGTTGATGACTGCGGTCATGCCGATACCTGTACTGTTCCTATAATTATTGACAGCAACCGTTCGCCGTATGTAACATCGGCTGATGATTTTGCTATTGACTTATGTGATGCGGAGACTATCTGCTTTGCGGTTACAGCCGATGATTTAGATTTTAATCTTTCAGATATTTCTGTGAACTTTGGAACTTACGATGCTGTCAACGACCAAGTCTGTTTTGATATTGACAGTTCGGGAGTTTATACAATTATAACAACTGCCACTGATTCTTGCGGTGCTGTTGGTTTTGATACAACTCTTATTGCTGTTGAATTAAATGAAGCCCCGATTGTTGATGCCGGGGAAGACTTTGTGGTTTCTCTCTGTGAACCAAGTGAGGTTTGTTTAGATATTACTGTTGTTGATAGTAACTTGGCATCTGTACAAATTCCTCATGCGTTCTTTAATGAAATTACAAATCAATATTGTTTTAATGCCGATACATCTGGTGTTTACGAAATCGAAGTTACTGCGACAGACTCCTGTGGTATTCAGACTTCTGATACTGTTGCTGTGACTGTTACTATTAGCGAAGGACCATTTGTTGACTTAGGTGATGATATAGATGACTTTGTATGTGAATTAGGCGAGTATTGTATAGATGTAAGCACAATAGCAAACTATGATTCTATTATTGTAACCGGTGATGCGGTCTTTAATTCAGAGACATCACAGCTTTGCTTTAATCCTACAGAAGACGGATCTTATTTATTCGGAGTTGAAGTTATCGACACGTGCGGTTTATCTGCCTATGATGAAATAAATGTGAATATTACAAGTAATATTGCTCCGACTATGTCTCAGATGCCCGATACGTCAGTATATCTCTGCCAGCCGACATCTATTAGTTTGCCTTTAGACATTCAAGATGATAATATCGCTTCTATAACTGTAAACCGAGGTTCGTATGAAAATGGTCAAGTCAGTTTTGTTCCATATGATTCCGGTATGTATGAAATTATCGCAACGGTTGTTGACAGTTGCGGGCTAACAGTAGCCGATACTGCTCTTGTACATGTTCTCACCGACCAAGGTGTTCAGATAACCGGTCAGTCAGATACTACAATATTTGTCTGCGAACTTGATACCCTCTGTTTCCCTGTATATGGAATTCCGGAAGGTGCTGATGTTACTGTTTCAGGTATCAATGCTTGGTATAATGCTGAGAACTCAACAATATGTTATTTTGCTGAATGTTCATCGGCTAATAAAATAAAAGTAACTGCTACTACCGCATGCGGTAGTTTTGATTACAGCTTTACTGTAACTATTGTCTGTAATACAGCACCATTAGTTATACTTCCGCAGGATACACTGCTTACCGTATGTGGTGCGGCTGATATTTCTATTCCACTTGGTATTACCGATGTTGACAATAACTTAGGTAATGTTACTGTTAACGGAGGTAGTTATGATCCGATTCTTTCACTGCTCAATTTTAGAGCCGATACAGCCGGAACATATATTATCGGTGTAACCGCTAAGGATACATGCGGAGCAACTGATTATGATGAAATAGCTGTGACAGTTCTCTTTAATTCAGCTCCTGTTATTACATATAATGAATCGGACACAACTCTTATGAGTTGCGGTGGTTCTGAAATCTGTTTGCCGATTGATATTAGTGATATTGATAATAATTTGATTTCTGTTTCAACATCGTTTGGAACTTATACGAATGAAACCGGTCAACTCTGTTTTACTCCTGACACATCAGGTTTTTATAGTATAATAATAACTGCTATAGATTCTTGCGGATTGACTACTATTGATACTGCAGGTGTTTCTGTTGAAGTTGGTGGATTTGTTCAGTTTGAATGCCCGACAGTAATAGTTGCCGATTCGATTTGTGGTGCTGACTCTGTGAGTGTACCTCTTACAATTACCGGTGAAATCCTATCAGTTGTTTCTTCTCTTGGTATATATCAAGATGGTCAGTTGAGTTTCTTTGCCGACACAGCCGGTTTATATACTGTCTCTGTCACTGCTGCTTCTGACTGTAATGAAGTTAGCTGCGAATTTACAATTGAAGTGAATAATAAAATTGATGTTGAAATAACCTGTCCGGGTGATATTGACACACTACTTTGCGAAGCCGATACACTATATTTTGATTATACTGTTTCACAGTCGGTTGAAAGCATCATTGTTTCATCTCCGGCATATATTAGCAATAATCAAGTAGTATTACCAATTACTGCGGCAGGTTCTTATGAAATTGATATGGCTGCTTCGGGAGCTTGTGGTACCGATACTTGCAGCTTTACAGTAAATGCCAGATTTAATTCTGCTCCCAAAATCACTTCTATAGACACAACGCTGACAGTGTGTGCAATTGATTCTATCTGCATACCTTTTGAAGCTCTTGATATAGATACTAATTTAGTTGAGGTAACATCCTCTATTGGTGTTGTGAATGGCAATACGGTTTGTGTTTTACCGATTGCTTACGGGCAAACATCAATTGTTTTAACAGCTACCGATGCCTGTGGCACTACAGATACGTATGTTGCCAATATAAATCTTATTCAAGGTGGAACAGCTGCTATTATTTGTCCTCAAGATCAATTTGCCACTCTTTGTGGTCCTGATTCAGTTTATGTTCTGATTCCTATTACACCTTTCGATGCTGATATTACAATTTGGGATAATGGTTCTCCGGCAAATGCTAATTATAACGCCGAAACCGGTAATCTATCTCTGTTTGCTGAACAAGAAGGGGTACATAGTATAACAATAATTGCTGATGCTCTTTGCGGGGCGGATACCTGTGAATTTGATATTACTACTTCAATATCTCAGCTTCCGACAGTAAGTTCTCCGGAAAGTATAGATACGTTAATGTGTCTTGCCGAGCCAACATCCCTTTGTTTTGGTATAGAGACAAGTGGTACCGGATTTCAGGTTACCGTTAATCCTGCCGGAACATTTACAGCAGGCGTTGTATGTATAGACGTAGATACTGCCGGTACGTATGATGTTGAAATAATAGCTTCTAATGACTGTGGAGCTGATACATCATATACGTCTGTTCAAGTAAAAGCGAATTTTGCACCAATTTTAAATCTTCCGGCAACGCAAACATTTATGTGGTGTCCTGATGATACCGGTACTATTCAAATTGACGGTATTTTTGCTCAGGATGCTATTCAAATTACATCTCTTGAAATGGCTTGCGGTGTAGGTGAATTTAACAGAATTTTCTCAGATACAGGAGTTGTCACTTTTGTTCCTGATACTGCCGGAATGTATATGTTCTGTTTTGAAGCCTCTGATGGATGCCAAACGGTTACTGATACATTTTATGTAGATATTCAAGAGAAGGAAGATTGTGATGTTTGTGTACGTCTTTCAATTATAGGCGGAGACCCTGTTCCGGTAGGTGTACAGCATGAAGTTCTGCTGAATGTTGAAACTAATACGATTATTGGCGGATTTGATATCCTTGTAAGTTTTGATGCGTCGGTTATGACATTTAATACTGCTACCATAGTTGGTACTGAAATTGACGGTTGGGAGTATTTCACATATCGTCTCGGTTCCGAAGACTGTGGGGCGAATTGCCCTTCCGGATTAGTTCGGATGGTAGGTATTGCTGATTTGAGTAATGGTCCATATCATCCGTCTTCTGAAACACTTGAACCAAACGGTGCTATGATTTCTATGGACTTCTTAGTTGCCAACGATCAAAACCTTGGTGATCTGTTTTTACCTATTGAATTTGCATGGTATGATTGTGGCGATAATACATTTTCAAATACTCTTGGTTCTATTCTTTACTTAGATTCTCGAATCTATAATGCTGAGAACTTCTTATTATGGGATGAAAATGATGAAGTACTATTTCCCGAATCTTCTCGTCCATTTGGATTAGGTGCCAATGACCAATGTATGGTCGGGGCTTCTTCGGCACCAATTCGTTGTATAGAATTTATAAATGGCGGTATCAAGGTTATTCACCCTGATTCAATTGATGCTCGAGGAGATATTAACTTAAATAACGTACCCTATGAAATCGGTGATGCGGTACTTTACTCAAACTATTTCATCTATGGTTTAGGTGTCTTTAACATAAATGTCGCAGGGCAAGTTGCTGCCTCCGATGTTAACGCCGATGGTCTTACACTTTCAGTTGCTGATTTGGTTCTTATGATTCGTATCATTGTTGGTGATGCTGATCCGATTCCAAAACTTGTTCCGCATAGTGAAGAATTAATACTAAATAATACACGAACATCATCTGAAATATCGGTAACATCAAACTCATCCTCTGAAATTGGCGGACTTTTGCTGGTCTATGATTTAGATGAAGATATTGTAATTAACGAAGTTAAACCATCTGAAGAAGCTGCCAAAATGCAGATGGCTTATGATGTTATAGATAATCAATTACGAATTCTTATGTATGACATGGGACGTAATTCGATAGCTGCCGGTGAGAATTCAATTGTTGATATTTCCTTTGATGGCAGCGGTAAAATTTCACTCTCTAAATCCGAATTTGTCGATTATCAGGGGCAACCATATAAAGTACTGTCTAAACTCAATCAACTTCCTGAAGGATTCTCTTTGAGTCAGAACTATCCAAATCCGTTCAATCCGACTACAACGATTGAGCTTGCATTACCACAAGCGACCGACTGGACATTGTCTGTCTATAATATCAATGGTAACCTTGTTCGTAAGTTCACCGGTAATAATGATGCCGGTATTGTAGCAATTGAATGGGACGGCAGTAATCAGGCAGGAACACAAGTTGCCTCCGGTATGTATCTCTACCGTATAGAAGCAGCCGATTTTTCAGAAACTAAAAAGATGATTCTTTTGAAATAAAAATAACCCATCTCTTATCTTTCCTCAAAACAGTCGCTGTTTTAACAGCGGCTGTTTTTATTATTTATGATAATCAGTATTATGTGAAATTGAAAATGCTCTGTAAAGTTGTTCAAAAAGAACTAACCGTACTAATTGATGTGAAAACGTAAGAGGGGAGAGTGATAGTTTAAAAGATGCTTTTGCAAGTAAAGTATCATCAATGCCGTAAGCTCCGCCAATAAGGAATATAAGCTGTCCGGCTGAGGTTGAAATCATTTTTTCAAGCTGCCTTGAAAAAGCAATGGAGTTAAAATAAACGCCGCTGTCAACTAAGGCAATAAATTTGTTTGTCCCGAGTGTTTTAGCAAACAGTTCAGCCTCTTTTCTTTTGATCTCGGTGGAGGAAAGTGATGTGGAGAGTTTTGGAGAGGGAATATGGATAGATTCAAGTTTTGCAAATCGAGACAACAACTTTTCAAAATGTTTTTGTCCGTCTGTAACCCACTTGTCCTTATCTTTTCCGATTGCGATAATTTTTATTTTAATCAAATGAATAAACTTTCATTATGAGTTTTCTGTTTCTAGGTCCATCAAATTCACAAAAATAAATTCCTTGCCATTGTCCTAAAACAAGCTGTCCGTTTTCAATTAAGATTTGTTCAGAAAAGCCAAACAACGAGGCTTTTATGTGTGAGTCGGAATTTCCTTCAGTATGATGATAGCCGTCTTGTCTTGGGATTTCTTTTTTTAGCTTATAGAGTATATCTCTTTTAACATTCGGGTCTGCATTTTCATTTATTGTCAAAGCCGCAGTTGTATGAGGAACAAAGCAATAGACAATGCCGGTTTGAACTTTTGAGTCATACACAAATTGAGATACAAGATGAGTTATATCAATAAGTTCATCAGGCGAATTGGTTTTTATTGAAATATATCCCATTATGTAAACAGAGCTTCGGCAAATTCCTTAGAATCAAACCGTTGTAAGTCATCGATACCTTCACCAATACCGATAAAATCAACAGGAACGCCTAACTCCTCGGCAACTGCAATCATAACACCGCCTTTGGCGGTACCGTCTAATTTTGTTACTATGATACCGTCACACCCGACAGCATCTGAAAATACTGAAACTTGCTGAATAGCATTTTGTCCTGTGGAACCATCTATGATGAGCTTAGAATAAATAGTCGCATTGGGAGCTGCTTTTTCAACAACACGGCGTATCTTTTTTAATTCTTCCATAAGATGAGATTTTGTATGAAGCCTTCCGGCAGTATCTACCAAAAGAATATCAACTCCTCGTGCTTTTGCCGATGCCGCTGCATCAAAAGCAACCGATGCCGGGTCTGAACCTGCTTCGGTTTTAATTATATCAACATTGCTTCGTTCTGCCCATATAGCTATTTGGTCGATTGCTGCCGCCCGAAATGTATCACAAGCGGCTATCATAACTTTTTTACCTTCGGTAGAAAGTTGTGTGGCAAGTTTTCCGATTGTTGTTGTTTTTCCAACACCGTTCACTCCAATAATTAACCAAATAATCGGTTTTGAGTCAGCCACAGGGAAGAGGATTGAATCTTCGCGGGAAAGAATAAGAGCGATTTCATCTTTGAGCAGAGATATTAAATCTTCACCCTCAGTGAGTTTTTGCTCTTTTGCTTTCACCCGAAGAGTGTCAATCAAACGCATTGTTGCCTGAATACCAACATCAGCACCAATAAGGATTTCTTCTATATCTTCAAGTAACTCTTCATCGATTTTTCTTCGTCTGACGACATCTGAAATCTTGCCGAAGATATTATCTTTTGTTTTAGATAATGATTTTTTTAACTTATCAAAAAATGCCATATCTATTCTTTGTTGTCTTCAGAGTTGGTTTCAGAAACAGTCACCGTTTCATTCAGTCTTTCAACTATTTTTTCAGGTAAGTCATCTACAGTTTTTGAAATTGAATCAATGGTTGTTTCAGCTAATTCAGCTGATTTTATTAGTTTAATAGTTTTATGCCCGTTGTTTCCTTGCGGTTCGGGAATAAACTCATTTATCATATCTAATTCTTCTTTTTCCAAATCTGATTTCTCTACAATCAAACTGCTTTCATGTATTTTATCCGGTTCAAATTCAGAGAATTTAACTCCAACAAGTTTTGAAACTCCAAACTGCTCCATAGTAACTCCATAAAGATTATGCGATGCTTCCATCGTAATCTTATTATGAGTAATAAGGATAAATTGTGTTTGAACAGAAAAAGAGTTAATAATTTTTAAGAATCTTCGGCAGTTGGCATCATCAAGAGGAGCATCAATTTCATCTAAGATACAGAAAGGTGACGGTTTAACCATATAAAGAGAGAAGAGAAGAGAGATTGCGGTCAAGGCTCGTTCACCACCGGACATCATTGTGATAGAAAGAAGTTTTTTCCCACGAGGACGTGCTGAAATGTCAATGTCTGATTCAAGCGGATCATTTGGATCAGTTAAGGATATGTCGGCTTCACCACCTGTGAATAATTCGGTGAAAAGATTTTTGAAGTTTATTTTTACTTGAGCAAAGGTCTCTTCAAAAAGTTCTTTTGCTGTCTGATTTATTTTTGAGATGGTATCATTTAAATCTTTTTTAGCTGTTGAGAGATCACTGAGCTGCTCACTTAAAAATTCTTCACGTTCACTGGCAGTTTTGTATTCCTCTAAAGCCAATAAATTAACAGCACCAAATTTTTTGATCTGTTCTTTAAGAGTATATAAATGTTTTGATGCCTCTTTTGGCTCTAATGTTTCATCAGGATTTAAAAATTCAACTGTTCGTATATCAGTAGAATATTCTTCATTGATTCGTTCAAACATTGTGTTTGATTCCGAATCGAGAGTATTTAACCGTATATCAATTTCGTGACTGCTGTTATTTATAGTTTCTTTTTCTGAACGGTTTTCACGAAGTTGTTTCTCTTTTTCTGATACTCTTTCAAAAATACTATTTTGTTTTTCACGCAGTTCAGTTTGTTTTGTCTCTAATTCACGTCTTTTATTGAATATAACACGAAGAGACTCTTCTAAAACAACTGATTTTTCTTTTGAATTCTCTATGATTTCTTTTGCTTGAGCTATTTCTTCTGTCTTTTTCTCAATAGAATTCTCAAGTTCTAAAATTAGTTCTCTTATATAGCTATTCTTACTTTCAGTTTGCTCTATCGATGAACGGCATTCAACCAGTTTAATCTGTAACTCAGAAACCATAGAAAGAGCATTGTTTGCCTTTGTCTCTATGTCAATAAGCTGTTCCGAACTCAAAGATATTGAAGATACAAGAGTTTCCTTTTGGTCTGCCAGTTGGTTAAAATCTAAACTAAGCGAATATTGACGGTGTTTAATTGCCCCAAGTTTTTCATTGAGATTGCCGATTGTTTTTTCAAGACGAATTATTCCAGAATCTACTGTTCTGAGTTGGTATTCAACTTCATTGAATTCTTCTTGTGCCTGATTAAACTCTTCGGTTAATGTCTCTATTTTATCAGCAAGGGTACCAAGCTCTGCTCTGGTGGAGGCAATATCTGCCGTGGTTTTATTTTTGTTGTTTTGTTTATTTTCCAATTCTTTTTTGAAATTCTCAATGAGAATATCCTGCTCGTCAACTTTTTCTTGTCTGCGAAACAGCGGGAAAGATTCATCGGTAGAACCGCCCGAGATTATGTTTTTACTGTATAGCTCACCTGAGGTTGATACGGCAGTAAAGCCATATGGAAGACGTTCTAAAATTGCATCAGGTGAATGTCCGCTTTTAAATACTGCGGTGCGGGAAAGCACTGCCTGCATAAGCGGAGTCAGATGCTCTTCGGTATGAACAAAATTGTCCATCCAACCGACAAACTCATCTAAAAGTAATTCAGGTCGTTTGACAACCGGATTGATGGTGCCGGAGTCAGGGACAAGGATGCCGATTTTTCCTTTGTTTTCATCTTTGAGATATTTAATAATAGATTTAGCGGAATCACGATTATCACAAATAATAAACTTAGCCATTTCACTTAGAGCTGCTTCAACGGCTGCTTCCATGCCGTCAGACGGTACAAATTTTTCTGCTACTGTTCCATAAATACCTGTCCAGCGGTTCTTAAATTCCATGACAGATTTTACACCTGATTCATATCCTTCATAATGCAAAATCATTTCTTCAAGTAAGGTCTTGCGTGCTTGGCTTGCTTCTATAGAGGAGTTGATGTTACTAATTTCAGAATTTAACAGTTCGTTGTTCTCTATCAGTTCTTCAAGCGATGCTGTTTTTTGTGAAAGTTCTTTCTCCGTTGCTTCTTTTTGAGTATGTATATCGTCTTTTGTTGCACGTTTGCTGTTTCGTTCTACAAGCAGTTGTCCTTTTGTAATACTGTTTGTTTCCAGTTCAGCAGAATATTTGGTAACCTCTTCATCTAAATCAACTTCTTGTTTTTTTAAACTTGAGTCTTCAGTTTTACCTGAAGACAATTTGCCTTCAAGTTCAATCATGCGTTGGTTGTGATCTTCTTTGCTGGTGCGGGCGGACAGTAAAAGTTTGTCGGCTTCTGCTTGTTCTGTACGTGCTTCTTCAAGCTTTTCGGTAAGCTGTTTGTTTTCTTCCTGATACTTTTGCAGATTTTCTACACATTCTTGTTTTTGTTCAGAGAGTATGTGCAGCCGGTCTTTATGAGTTTCAATGTCTGTTTGGTTTCGCTCAATTAAGGCTTGGGCATTAGATTTTTTTTCACGGAGAATTGTAATGTCAGTTTCAATGACATGAGCTTCTTCGGTTGCTTCATACATGTCATTGCCGACTTTTGTTATCATCTGTTCTAAATCAATTTGTTCTTTCCGTTCAATTTCAAGTTCTGATGATAACTTATTAATGGCAGTCTCTGAAGCAGCTATTTTATCAGACATCTGGTCATGCTCAGCTTTGATTCTACGTCGTTCCTGTTCAATTTCTTTCATGCGGGTTGAACTCAGATAAAGCTCCCAGTTTTTGATTTCATCAGAAATTGTTTGATACCGTTCTGCTTTTTTTTGCTGACGTTTTAAAGAACGAACCTGTGTCTGTACTTCGGAGTAAATATCGTTGAGCCTCAAGAAATCATTTTCGGTTGCTTCAAGTTTTCGCAAGGCTGCTTTTTTACGCTGTTTGTATTTTGTGATACCGGCTGCTTCTTCAAATAAGAATCGGCGTTCTTCAGCTTTGTCAGAAATAATGGCTTCAATCATATCCTGCTGAATAACAGAATAGGAGTGAGCCCCCATGCCGGTATCGAAAAAGAGATTATTGATGTCTTTGAGACGGCAGGGAACTTTGTTAAGCAGATATTCTGATTCACCGCTTCTGAAAAGTCGACGAGTAATTTGTACCTCGGTGTATTCAGTCGGCAGAACACCACGGTCATTTTCGATAGTTAAAGTTATCTCAGACATTCCCAGCGGTTTCATCTCGCGGGTGCCGTTGAAAATAACCTCTTCCATTTTGCTGCCCCGAAGCATACTGACTTTCTGCTCTCCTAATACCCAGCGAAGAGCATCTAAAATATTAGTTTTGCCACATCCGTTAGGACCGACAATTGCTGTCATGCCGCGGGAAAATTCTATTACTGTTTTATTTGCAAACGATTTGAATCCTAAAATTTCAAGTTTTTTTATATTCACAATTCCTCCGAGCTATTCTATCCACATATTTACGCAACCTGTTGGTTTTTCATAATACTTATCATATCAAGTATTGTACGGTAGATGTTTCTTTCATCTCGTAAATATTTGGTTTTAATCTCTAAGTTATAAAATGGATTTCCTCGATGATTCCCTCGTCCTATACGGAGAGCTTCCGGAAAATTAAGTAATATTGAAGATGTAAAACTTGATGTCTGTAAGTTCAAATCTAAGACAACATCAAACTTCAAATCTTTTAAATGGTCGATATATGATTTTTTTGCCAAACCAGACCAACTGAGATGTTCAGTTGAAGGCGATAAGATTTGAAAACCTTTTCGCGGGAAAATATCTGTTACTTTTATCCCCGGCATACTTAACAGCACTATATCAGCCGGCTTAAATAAATCAGAAATAGTGGGCAGAAACTGTTTTACCAATGTCAGCTCACGTAGCCCACCCGGTAGACATACTAAGATATGCTTTGGATTCTGCACAGCGTTAGGAAAAATAATATCCTGTGGTTCCATCTTATTCCGTAACTGTCGAATTTTAAAGCTCGCAACAAAATTTTTAACACTCACGATGTAAACCTTTGTTCTTAGTTCGCTTCACTGTTTTCTACTGACACGGTATCATCTGTTTGTACAAGTGGTTGTGCCTTTTCATTTTTTTGAGTCAGATTCTTTTTGGTAGTTTTTTTTACAGCACTATTCTGAGTCCGGTTCAAAAAATTATCTATGTTCATTTGGTTTATTAAAACTTTGTAAATACGCTTGGATACTTTGTCTCGCAAATCAACTTCCTGCCCGTTTAATTTGACTGTTACAACAGACGGTACCCCGATTGATATTGTCATGCGATAGTCCGCTTCAGCTGTATATGTTCGTCCTACTCGTAATATGCGGTAAATCGCAGTGTCACCGTCAGCAAAAACTGCAGACCAGCTTTCTTGCTTAGGTGTAAGAGTCAGTTTTATTTTCTGAGGCGAGTGGTATTCTTTGTTGTCCCAATTATAATTATTATATGTCTCTTCAAGTTTTTTTAATTCTTCGGACTTTTTGGCAGGCTGAGAATTTGTTGAGTTTTCGTGTGAAGTGTTTTGTGATTCTGCATTATAGAATAGTTTGTTTACCCCAAGAAATAGAACAAACAACCCGACTATTATCCCAAATACAATTCCTGCTTTTTTAAGAAATTGATTTTCACTTTCAGAATCCTCATCTGTTGTATTCGGTGTTTTTTTATCCCCGCCTTTGGTCTTTTCTTCAGGGGAGTTCAGTGATTCTTCTATGTCAGCATTAATAGCCTCAACAGTTCTTACATAATCAATGCCAAGTGCTTCCGCATAAGATTTGGCAAAAAGAGAAAAATACAGTTCAGAGGGGAGACCTTCAGTAGTTCCTGCCTCAATAGATTGAAGATAGGGAACAGTAATTTTTAACCGTTCCGAAAGGTCATCTATTTTAATATCTTGACGTTCCCGCTCTTTTTTGAGAAGAGTTCCAAGCTTTATATTTACTTCACTCATATATCTTTTTTTAATTTCCTTTACTTGAGAATTTGTTCAGCCAAATTTATGAGTAATTCCCGTGGAAAACCTATGACATTATCTAAATTTCCATCAATTCTGTCAACTAAAAAGGCACCCATTCCTTGTATTCCGTATGCTCCTGCTTTATCCATAGGTTCTTTTGTGGCAATATACTCTCTAATTTGTTCAGGTGTAACTGCGTTGAAATAAACGGTGGTCGTTTCTAAGTCATTCGCAAGCAGTTGATTCTTATGAGAAAGTGCAATTGAGGTTGCTACTTCATGACTGTTTCCTGAAAGAGAACTTAATATTTGAAAAGCATCATTTTCATCTTTTGGCTTACCCAAAACTTTATCTTCTAAAATCACAATAGTATCGCAGCATATTGCTAATTGCTTGTCTGTCAGTCTGTTTGCTATATATTTTCCTTTTTGGGATGACATCCGAAGTGCGAAATCATGAGGTTTTTCATTAGGGAGTATTACTTCCTCAATATCAGGAATAAGCTGTGTGAAAGGTATACTGCATTCTTTAAGAAGTTTTACCCTGCGCGGTGAGCCGGAGCCTAAGACGATTTCATAGAGCTGTGCGAGTGCTGCAAGTGAATTATGAGTCATGATCAATAAGTATTGTTACAGGTCCATCGTTATTAAATTGAATATCCATTTTAGCTCCAAAAACTCCGCTTGAAATTTGTAAACCGGTTCCTTTGAGCAGCGTTATAAATTTTTCATACAGTTTTTTGGCATCAGTCGGATTCTGTGCTGCATTAAATGAAGGGCGGCGTCCTTTTGATGTGTTAGCGTAAAGAGTGAATTGAGAGACAACCATCAGTTCAGCATGGATATCTTGAGCCGAAAGGTTCATCTTACCCTCAGAATCTTCAAAAATCCGAAGATGAACAATCTTTTCGACAAATTTCAAAAGTGGTAAGTCAGAATCATTTTCTTTGGTTCCAAAAAGAACAAGCAGCCCTTTTTTTGACTCTGAATACAGTTTTTTATCTATAAAAAGTTTAACGCCTGAAGTTCGTTGTATAATTGCTCGCATCATTTCCCTTAAGTTGATTAAGTATAACTTCTTGATATTAAAATTTCAACCGATTTCAAAATATTTATATCTATTATTTTTTGGTCTGTAATCTTTCTCAAAATAATAGAAAGAAAAGGGTAATCTAAGCCGATACTTTGCATGCTTTTAACCCCGAAATAAATTATGTATAATTCAATAGGGAGAAGCATGTAATCTGTTGAAGATGTACTAATAGTGCTTGTTATGCTTGACAAAGATGATAATATCCTATTTAATTAGAGAGTTAATGATTGTGAGAAATTTTTTTTATATTTCTTCCAAAATTGGGAACCTATATAAAGATATGCTGTTGTGAGTATAAAATTTAATATATTATATAATTGGAGAAATAAATGAGTACACCTCTTAACATTACAGACGATCAGTTTGATAAAGAAGTTCTGCAGTCAGACGTTCCTGTCGTAGTAGATTTTTGGGCGACATGGTGCGGTCCTTGTAAAATGATAGCACCAATTTTAGAAGAAGTTGCCGGTGAATATTCTGAGAAAGTGAAAATTGTTAAAATCGACGTTGATTCTAACAGTGCTACTGCGGCTAAACATAATATTATGTCGATTCCTTCATTATTATTCTTTAAAAATGGTGAAGTTGTTGATCAGGTTGTTGGTGCTATTCCTAAAGCTCAATTGACTGCTCGTTTAGATAAAATAGTCTAAGTCGTTGACATAGAGAATTATAGGGAAAACCGGTGGAAGCCGGTTTTTCTGTTTTGTCAAAACGAATGAACCTTTGACTTGTTTTTCTGTTATAACTTTGAGATATTAACTTATAATGGTATTTACATATTTTGACTAATTTTGAACTATTAAAGGATTTTCAATGAATTTTACTGATATTTTATATCTTGGCTTATTTATTGTCGTTTGGATATTTTTGGTAACAAAAGTGTTTCCAAAATTTGGGATTAATTCCTGAGCAACTTTGCCTTGTGATCTCCCGGAGGGAGATAAGAAAAAAAAATCTCAAGTTGAATCACCTGATATTTCAGAGGATTTAAGCAGCAAACAGAAAAAAATAGGTAAATTTTAATGTATTTGTCATAGTATCCGATAGTAAAGAATATGAATTATTATCAACAACAAAGCAGTTCTAATCGCCCCAAATTAAATTTTGGACCAGGGGGGATATCTCCATTTATCAAAGTTATCATTATTGTAAATCTTATCGTGTTTATCCTGCAGCAAGATTTTTTGTTCCCTTCATTAACAGATATTTTTGCTCTGACTCCATATACATTTTTTAAAGAATTCCCCAATCAGCTTTTTCAGCCGTTTACCTATATGTTTCTGCATGGCGGTGTAGGGCATATTTTCTTTAATATGCTGGCGTTATGGATGTTTGGTACTGAAATAGAATATACCTGGGGTTCAAAACGATTCGCACGATTTTATCTATGGGGCGGTTTAGCAGGAGCTGCTCTTACACTTATTGTAAAATCTTCTCAAGTTAATCCTATGATAGGTGCTTCGGCGGCTATTTATGCTGTTTTAGCAGCATATTGGTTTATGTTCCCAAATCGTAAATTATATATTTATTTTGTATTACCTATTCCTGTTAAATGGGCTATACCGGGATTGATGCTTTTAGGCTTTATGTTTGGTGGTCCTCATGTTGCCCACTTTGCTCATTTAGGCGGTGCTTTATTTGGATTTTTATATATGAAAACTGATTGGAAAATGTTATCTTTAACTGATAAGTTCAGACAGCATAGATATAAAAAGCAGGAAGCAAAATTTGAGCAGAATCGTAAAAATGCCGAAAAAATTATGGGTAGAGTAGACGATGTCTTGGATCGTATAAATGAAGTCGGCATCGAAAATCTTACCAAAGAAGAACGAAAAATTTTAGATGATGCCTCAAGTGGTCTATCTAACAAAGACCAATTACAATAAAGAAAGCAACAGTTGTTATGCCAAAAAGAATTTTACTTGCTGAAGAATCTGAAACGATTAGAAAAATTGCTGAGTCTCTTCTTCGTCAAAACGGATTTGAAGTGTTGTCTATGTCGACAGGTACTAAAGCACTTGAAGTACTTAATTTTACTTCGCCTGATTTAATTCTTTTAGCTGCTGACATGAAATTTAAAGGGGAGACTTCTTTATTTGACAAATTACAATCAGATGCCAAAACAGCTCAACTTTCAGTAATTCTATTAGCTAATGAGAATGAAACTGATTTACCTCTTCCCCCTGAAGCAGTAATTCAAAAACCATTTAATCCAAAAGAGTTCATTGAAAAAGTTAATTTATTTTCAGGACAGTCTGCGAATGTTCAACCTAACCCACTGGCTTCTTCTGATATTGAAGATGAGTTTTTAGATGCGGCTTTAGGACTAGACCAGATAGATGTAACTGATTCTGAAATTCTTAATAATACGACTGCCAATAAAATACAGAAAAAGCAAACTGCAGAAAATATGTTAGGGTATGAACATAAAGAAGATTCTACCGATGTTACAAATAATTCAAGAAAAGTTGAGTCATTGATGATAACAGATGATGTTACTAATATAAAACATTCTCACCAGTCACAGCCGGCACCTCCTCAAGAAATAACCGGTACCGGAAAACTTGAGATATTAGATGATCAATTTGGTATTGTAAATGCCGATTTAGGGAATGATTCTGATGAAAACGCTGACCATGATTATAATTGGTTTCTTGATGAATTGGCAAATGACAATAATGACAAAGCTCAACATCAGCAAAAACAGGTAAAGAGTCAAAAGGATTCACAAAGCTTGCATTTTGAAGAGACCTCATCATTTGTAGATCCTGTAACACCGGCACAAGTTAAGAAAAAAACTGCTCAGCCTACATCGGTTGATAAATTCATAGATGAATTCAAAAAAGAAGTTGAAAAATTTGGTTCAGATGAACCGGAATCTATTACTTTAGAAGAACCAAAAAAGTCATTATCTGAAAGTGGTTCTGTTTTGCAATGGACAGACTCTCTTGAAAAAATAACTCCTCAGCATATTGAACTGTTTAAAAAAGAATTTGTCCAAGAACTAGCCGAAAAATTTGCTGTTAAAATCGCCGATAAAATTGATGCTGAAAAACTTCTGCATTTACTGAAACAGGAAATTATCAATAAATCAAAAAAAACCTGATTTTTCTCAAACTATTCTGTAACCTTTTTGTTATAACATGCATCGACAAGTTATAGGATGAGAATCAATCTTGACAAGATAAGATTGTCAACCTAAGTTATATGCTTAATATTGATTTGGAAGGAAATATGTATGTCATCAGGTTTATTAAAACAAATAAAACTACAATATTTATGTGCAATACTATTAATATCTCTTTTTGCCGCTATACCAATTTCAGCCCAAATTGATTTTGGGGGAGACAGTGATTCAGAACCGATTGTAACCATGCAGTCGATGTTTTCAAGTTCAGAAGCAGAAGTCGGCAAAATATATGATGCTGCCCTTATTGTAAAAATAATGAAACATTGGCATATCAATTCTATTACTCCTAATCAAGATTTTCTTATCCCTGCCAAACTTGGTGTCGGAAATTCTAATGATTACACTATTTCAGATATTCAGTTTCCTGACCCATCCACTATTATGTTGGCTAACGATAAAATGTCTGTATACAGTGGAGAATTTGTTGTCCGATTCAAAATAATGATTGATGAAAATTATAAGTTATCACTTATAAGTATCCCGCTTACATTCTCATTTCAACCATGCGACGATAAAACCTGTAAAGCACCCGATGAGATAATTCAGGACTTGACATTAAAAATTGGCTCAAATGGAAGTCCAATAAATCAAGAAATATTTTCAAGTGATTCAGATTCTAATGCTGGCAATAATGAAGTTATCGCAGTATCAAAAAATACCGCAACTTCTTCGGAGGCATCAGAGCTGCAAAAAATTATAGATGATAACGGATTTTGGGGATATTTCTTAGTTCTCGGTATAGCATTTATCACAGGACTGTTACTTTCATTTTCTCCATGCACAAGATCGGAAGAGCACACGTCTGAACTCCAGTCACACTGATATATCTCGTATGCCGTCTTCTGCTTGAAAAAAAAAAAAAAAAAAAAACAACAAAAAAAAGAAAAAAAACTCAAAGAAGCACTTGAAAACAAAACAAAAGAAGACTCAGAATGAATATCATACGTACAAATCACA
>CAJVYT010000031.1 GCA_913009765.1 uncultured candidate division Zixibacteria bacterium | reverse complement strand
TTTTTTTTCAAGCAGAAGACGGCATACGAGATATATCAGTGTGACTGGAGTTCAGACGTGTGCTCTTCCGATCTCATTACGGTTAACATCAGAATTAACCCAAGAGGAACTCGCCAACAGAGCAAAACTGACCAAAGGGTTTATTTCACAAGTAGAAAGTGAACATTTTGAAACTTCAATTTCTCTTGAGTCGCTTTCTGATATTTTGGATGCCTTGGGAATTTCTCTCTCCGATTTTTTTAAAGATACCAAAGAACCGCAAATTGTCTACACAAAAAGAGAAAGAATCCCAATAGAAAATACCGGTGCGACTCGTTTTGAATTATTAGTCTCCGGTTCGACAAATTATGAAATGGATCCGATTTTCATAGAACTGCTTTCGGGTGAAAAACTTGAAAAAACAAATCCGCATCAGGGCGAACAATTTGGTTATGTCATAAAAGGTACTCTTACCCTTGTAAAAAATGATACTGAATATACAATTTCAAAAAACAACTGCTTTTATTTCACATCCGATGAACACCATCAAATTATGAATAAAAGTGATAAACCTGCTCAATTTATATGGGTTGTTACACCCCCTCAAATGTAAGTAAGTGTTTTATAATATAGATATTGAAAGTGAGAAAATAGCATGAAAATTTTAGGCAGACATTTAATAGTTGAGTATGCTGACTGTAACAGCAAACTTCTAAATAATATTGAATTGCTTGAACAGTACATGAACGAATCGGTACGAAAAGCCGGAGCAACAATTGTCAGTTCTAAATTCCACAACTATAACCCGCAAGGCGTCTCCGGTGTAGTTATTATCGCGGAATCACACCTTTCTATTCATACCTGGCCTGAATACGGCTATGCTGCTGTTGATTTCTTTACCTGCGGTGACACTGTCGACCCATACAAAGCATTTGAATATATGAAAGAAATGCTCGAGTCAAAAACTGCTGCCGTGAAAGAACTTAAACGAGGTATCCCCTCTGACTTAGATGAAGTCATTGCTCATAAACCTGTAACAGCACAATCAATATAGGATAGCGTATGACTTACTCAATCAAATTTTCTGAGATGGAAAAAAAAGCACTCAATAGAGGTGTTAATCTCCAAGCGGTAAAAGAACTCTTTCACAAAAGGGAACACACAACCCCGACGCTTATTCTATCAAGGACAGAAATCAGACGGAACTATGATACATTAGCAGCTACCCTTCCCCGTGTAAAAATTCATTATGCCGTTAAACCAAACGCACATGAAGCAATTATCGCCGAGGTTTTCAATCGTGGGGGAAATTTTGATGTATGCTCTGCCGGTGAAATAAAAAAAGTTTTAAAAACCGGTATCGACCCGAAAACTCTTATACATTCTCATCCTATCAAATCAATCCCCGAATTTGATTATGCTGTCAATAAAGGGCTGGAGTTATTCGTAATTGACAACATTGATGAAATTGACAAACTAAAAAGATACAACAAAAAACTTAAAATACTAATCCGTTTTAGAATCAATACAAATTCTACTGCGGTCGTAAATTTACAATATAAATTCGGATGTCAGACTGAAGATGTTCTCCCTTTTGCCCGTAAAATCAAAGAAATCGGACATGAGTTTTACGGTCTCTGTTTTCATATCGGTTCTCAATGCACCTATTCTGAAAATTATGTCAAAGCAATTGAATCGGCACACACACTTATTAATCAACTTGATGTTATCGGGTTCGACACTCGTCTTTTAGACATCGGCGGCGGGTTCCCGGTTGAATATACTGAACTGATTTTACCTATTGATGAGTTCTGTCAACCAATAGCAGATGCACTCGACAAACATATCAGACCGGGGATACACGTTATTTCTGAACCCGGTCGTTTTATCGCCGCCTCGCCTATCACGCTTATCTGTTCTATTATTGGCAAAGCGGAGCGTGACGGCAAAATATGGTATTATTTGGATGACGGACTCTACTCAACATTTTCAGGCATTTTATACGACCAATGTCAATACCCTGTAATCAGCAATGCCACAGGCGAACATAAACTATCGGTTCTTGCCGGACCTACGTGCGACTCATTTGATGTTATGTATGACGGTCTTATGATACCTGAACATAATATTGGCGACAAATTGATGTTTACATCAACCGGTGCTTATTGTGAAGTATCAGGCTCAAACTTTAATTCACTTCGACGACCCGACTACCTTGTCATAGATTAGGAGTTTTAAAATGCAGAACAAAGATATAGAAAAGGAATATATATCCGAAGACAGCATGCAAAATCTTTGGAATGTTTGGTATTCTGAACTTCATAACGGGCTTTCCGGGCTTACAATCAAGATTGATAAAGTTGTTGAATCTACACAATCTGAATTTCAGCGTATAGATGTTATCGACACCAAAGACTTTGGCAAAATGCTTGTTCTATATGGCTCTTTAATGGTTTGTGATAATGACAACAACGCCTACAATGAAATGATAACTCATGTGCCACTTTTTTCTCACCCATCCCCTAAAGAAGTTCTGATAATCGGCGGCGGCGATTGCGGTGCCTTAACCGAAGTTTTAAAACACCCCGAAGTAGAGCAATGCACTATGTGTGAAATAGATAAAGAAGTTGTCGAAGTCTCAAAACGACATTTCCCGTATCTGACAAAAGGCTTACAAGATACGCGGGCAAACCTTCTATTTGCTGACGGCAAAAAATTTATAGAAGAAACCGATAAGAAATTTGATGTCATAATCTTAGACCTCTCAGATCCTATCGGACCGGCTGCTGATTTGTTTCAAAAAGAGTTCCACCAAAAAGTATATGACTGCTTAAGCGATGACGGTATCTTAGTTGCTCAAACAGAATCACCATTTTATAACAAAAAAACAGTCGCATCACTTTTTGAAAACTTATCAGATATTTTCCCAATAGCCAAAATGTACACTTGCTTTATGCCAATCTATCCTTCATCATTTTGGTCGTTCGGATTTTGTTCAAAGAAATATGACCCGCTCAAAGATTTTGACCAAGAACGGTATGACAAATTAAAATTAGTTACAAAATATTACAACAACGACATTCATTATGGTGCTTTTGCTCTTCCACAGTTTGTCAAAGAACTCTTGCCATAGGAATATATTTATTTTCAAAGAATAAACTATCTGTACCGACAGGGCATTGCCCTGTCTAAATGCGAGTCTAAAAAATATGAAACCAATTCTCATAATACAAAATTGTAAAATTGAATCTGCCGGAACAATTCTTGATTACTTTAATCAGAAGGGCATTTCCTATCAGGTTTTTCATTCATACAACAACAATGATTTTCCTGATGTAGAAAATTATGAAGCTGTTATCAATCTTGGCTGTCCACACTCTGTAATTGAATACCAACAACATCAGTTTGTGCAAAAATTATATTCCTATGTAGCAAACGTTGTGCGAATAGACAAACCATATCTTGGTATCTGCTTTGGAGCTCAAATCCTTGCCAAAGTTTTGGGAGCTGCTGTTATGCCAAATGATGTCAAAGAGATTGGAACTTATGAAATAAGGCTCACCGAGGATGGCATAAAAGATTCATTATTTCAAAATATTCCAAACCGATTCCATGCATTTCACTGGCATGGAGATACATTCAATATTCCATTTGGAGCTGCACCTTTGGCAACATCTACTGATTGTACTAATCAGGCATTTAGAAAAAACAAAACAATAGGTATTCAGTTTCATTTTGAAGCTGATATTGATGAAATCCCTATCTGGTGTGATTCGTATGCCGATGAACTGCAAGAGTTTGGTAAGACCAAAGATGAAATCATCTTTGCATACAAGGAAAAATCAGAGTCAATCAAATCATATAATTTTCAATTTTTAGAAAATTTTATTTCCGGAATATTATCATTGTAGGGTTGAGGCATGCCTCAACCTCTCTCTTAGGAACAGGCATGCCAGTTCCCTGCTATGATAAAAATAGGTCGCGGTTCCGCTGGTTCGAAATCGTCAGATTTCTAAATCGAGAAACCCGACAATGCTTTATAATTTTATCGTCAGGAATGGGTTCCTGACAACGCTTTGAAAACCTGACAAAATATGAAAGTGTATTTAATAACGATGTTGGGTTTTTCCTTAATAGAATCTAACGATTCTATATCGTCAGAACCAAACCTACATGAACTATCCTACCGGTAATTGATTCTCTCTGTACCGACAAGGCATTGCCCTATCTTTTGTAGGGTTCAGACCTGCCTGAACCTCTCCTTAGGAACAGGCATGCCAGTTCCCTACATCTCTGATAGGTCAGACATTCCCTACATCACTTGGTAGGTCGGACATTCTTGTCCGACAAAAGCACAGACAGAAATTTCTGTTCTAACGACCATTGATTCTCAATATAGATAAAATATAATAAAAAAAGCCCGCTGAAAGCGGGCTTTTAAAATATATAAAATCAATTATTACATATCATAAGTAACAGAAAGTTTCCAAGCCATATCTTCACCAGCACCTGATAAGAAATCAGGACCTGCTAAGAAGAAATCAGGATTAGCTTCTGTATCAACATGAAGATTATTCCAATTGAAACCTAAACCAAAGTAAGTCATGTTATCGGCATACTTCCGAGTGTATGTAACATCACCATTTTCAATTTTTCTATTATCCCAATAGGAAGTAGAACCAAAACGAACATCTAACCATTTGAATACTTCACCGTCAAAACCCATTTTGAAATATGGTAAGGTAAAGTTCTTTGTTGTTGGATCATTTGTTGCACCGGTAACTTCAGTAGTTGATTTGGTATACATAATACCTAAATCAAATACACCTAATACATGACTGGATGGTGTAAAATTGAAACCGGAACCAATATCAAAGCCAACATTTTTATCAACTACAGAAATATTTGTAAAATTATCTTTTTCACCATATTTTTCAGAGAAAATACGTACATGATGAATCAAAGTATAGTTTGGGTTTTTGATCTGGAAATAACGACCATATAGAGCAATATTATTGATTCCATCAGGTTCAGTTTCAGCAAATCCGGTATCATTGATATCAGAGAATGAGCCAAAACCAAAGTTTAAGGCAACATCCCATTGACCGGATGCTTCAGTTAAACCAACGGTAAGATTAGCATAACTTGCACCATTTTCTGAATTACCATTACTACCATTAAAATATGGATCTGAAGGAATATTGATAGTGTCATTTTCGTATTTGGTACTGTTTTGTGCAAAATTCAAATGAACACCAAATCTATTTCCGCTTAGGTTTGTTCCATAGAACACATCTATACGTTCATCAGCATTTCCATAATATGAAGAAGTTTCATAATAATCATAATATCTTGATCTTGTTGAGAAATAAGTACCTAATACAGATTCATCATCCAATTTCCAGTTAACACCAAGTTGATCAAACTCATTATCATCGTATCCAAGTTCAGCGGTTGCTAAATTTGGGTAATCAAGAATTCTGCTTGGATACAGCCAAATATTGGCATCATCAAGTAAAACATTATTATTTTCACCCATTGTTCTTACGCGGGTTTCAGAAGCCATAGCACTTAAGCTAAGTAACATTACAAATACAAAAGAAATTATTATAAATTTTTTCATCTTTTTCTCCATTAAATTTTAACTATAAAAACTTGTAAATACATTAGTTGTAAGACGGTTATTTTTTGCAAGACTCCTTTCTCTTATAATTTTAAAACATCACATTTACAAAATGTTTAATAAAATCTATGTCAATCCCTAACAATACAAACTAAAAAATGTTTCAAACATTGTTCCACGTTATTACAAAATACTTTCAAACATCAAAAAACTACTTTTTTATAAAATTAAATCAACAAAAAAACTAATAAATTATTAACTTTGTTTATTAGCATTTGAGATAAAACAACAAATATATATAACTGTCAATAGAATTATTTTATTTTTTGCCAAATTGTTTCAAGCTGTTCAAGAGAATAATCACCATACGACTTTCCTTCTGAGCGTATTTCATTCTCCAGTTTCAAAAACCTTGCTTTAAACTTTTCAAGTGCCCTTTTTAGTGCTATTTCGGGATCAATTTCTTTTTTTCGTGCCAACGATGCCACCGCAAACAATAAATCACCAATCTCATCCTCAATACCGTCTTTATTATCGAAAATTATTTCCTCTTTTAACTCTTGTAATTCTTCTTCAATTTTATCTATCACATCGGAAGATTTTTCCCAGTCAAAGCCGACCCCGCCGGCTTTTTCCCCAATACGAAATGCCATCGTAAGAGCAGGCATTGATTTCGGTATGCCGGAAAGAACATCTTTTTTCTCACCCGATTCAACTTTAATCTTTTCCCATTGGTCTCTTACTTCTTGAGGATTGAGTTGTTTTTCATCTTCAAATATATGGGGATGTCTTCGAATCAATTTTTCTACAATATGAGTCAGCGAATCATCTATCTCAAAATCACCTCTTTCTTTAGCAAGTTGAGCGTGAAAAACCGCCTGACAGACCAAATCGCCTAATTCTTCTTTTAGCTCTACATAATCTTCTTTTTCAACCGCTTCGTACACTTCATACGTTTCTTCAATCAAATACGGCAGTAAGCTTTTATGGGTTTGTTTTCTGTCCCAAGCACAGCCATTTTCAGACCGTAAGACCTCAAAAACAGCCACTAATCGCTCAAAAGGGGCTATATTTTTATCAAAAACTTTGCTTTTATTTTTTTGCATACCTGTCGATAGTAACCTTAATAGATTTCATACTTTCCGCTTAGGCGGACTCAGCATGACGTTTATATTCTTAATTCTCATAAGTCACCATGAGCGGAGTTAAAGGGAACTTATTGATTTTGTTGACCAAAAGGTTCAAAAGTAATCTACCTTGACAAAAAGGTTAATTCCGCCTACATTGGTCGTTCTAAATTAACTTGCCGAAATCTTAATAATAAGACCGGCACATAATAAGAAATAACGAGATAATGAGCAAGCAAAACGAAAATAAAGAAATTAAATCAGGTGCCTACCAAGCTTCTGATATAGAACCGAAAATATATCAGGAATGGTTGGACAAAGGCTATTTCATAGCGAACAACAAATCTGACAAAAAGCCGTATTCAATTGTTATTCCCCCCCCAAATGTTACCTCGGTTTTACATTTAGGACACGCATTAAATAACACTATTCAGGATATACTAATCCGCAAACACCGTATGCAGGGATACGAAACTGCATGGATTCCGGGTGCGGATCACGCCGGCATAGCAACTCAGGTTATAGTTGAGAAACAATTGATAGCAGAAGGCTCTACCCGTCGTGAAATTGGACGTGAGAAATTTATTGAACGTACCAAAGATTGGGCAAACTTAAATAAAAATAAAATCCTGCATCAACTTGAAAAAATGGGAAGTTCCTGTGACTGGAGCCGTACCGCATACACCCTTGATGAAGGCTTGACCTCAGCTGTTGAACATGTTTTTAAACATCTATACGATAAAGAGTATATCTACCGTGGACATCGAATTGTAAACTGGTGTATCTCCTGTCAAACGTCTTTGTCCGATGATGAAGTTGAACATGAAGATTCCAAAAGTCATCTGTGGTATATAAAATATAAATTAAAAGGCTCTGACGAATACCTCACTGTTGCCACAACCCGACCGGAAACGATGCTTGGCGATACTGCTTTGGCGGTTTCACCTAAAGATTCACGGTTCAAAAAATTTGTCGGTAAAACAGTTATACTTCCGATTTTAGAACGTGAAATTCCAATTGTCTCAGACAGCTATGTCGACCCGGAATTTGGTACCGGGGTTGTTAAAGTTACTCCGGCACACGACCCCAATGATTTTGAAATAGGTCGTCGTCATGACTTGGAAGAAATCAATATATTAAATATCGACGGTACAATAAACGAAAACGGCGGAAAATTTAAAGGACTCAAAAGATACGATTGCCGTAAACAGCTTCTGAAAGAATTAGAAGAAAAAGGGCATTTGGAAAAAATTGAAGATTACGATCTGTCTGCCGGAACCTGTTACCGCTGTCATAATATTGTTGAACCGTATCTGTCAGACCAATGGTTTGTTAAAATGTCAGAACTCGCCAAACCTGCTATTGATGCTGTTAAAAATGGCGAGATTAAATTCCACCCCGACTACTGGTCAAAAACATATCTGCACTGGATGGAAAATATACGTGACTGGTGTATCTCCCGTCAGCTTTGGTGGGGACACCGTATTCCGGTTTGGTATGCCGAAGACGGCACTATGTTTATTTCCGTTAACAGACCAACCGCAGACCAATGTAAAGGATATGACCCTGAAACATTAGTGCAGGATGAAGATGTATTAGATACTTGGTTCTCTTCATGGCTCTGGCCGTTCTCTACTTTAGGCTGGCCAAACTCTGATGACGATATGAAAGCATTCTACCCGACCAAAGTTCTCAGTACCGGTTCTGAAATTATTTTCTTATGGGTTGCCCGTATGGTAATGGCAGGATATGAATTTGCAGGTGGACTTCCATTTACTGATGTTTATATTCATGGGACTGTTCGTGATGCCAATGGTATCAAAATGTCAAAATCTCTCGGTAATGGTATCGACCCGCTCGAAATTATTGAAAAATACGGTGCCGATGCTTTGCGTATTTCGATGGTACTTTCAACACCTGACGGTCAAGACCCATGGCTTAGTAAAAATACTTTTGAAATCGGTCGAAACTTTATAAATAAACTGCATCAAGTATCGCGGTTTGTGATGATGCGGATTGGCGATAAAAAACCAAATCTAAATTCTATTAACTCTGATGATTTAGTTATTTTTGACCGCTGGATTCTTTCTCGTTTACAGCGTGCTGTTGAATCGGTCAATAAATCTATTGACGAATACCGATTATCTACCGCAGCTAAAACGGTGTATAACTTCGTATGGAATGATTTCTGTTCATGGTATGTTGAACTTATCAAACCGGATAAACAGGGCGAAGAAATTCGGGAAGGTTCGCTCAATGTTGCCGCGTATGTTTTAGACCAGATATTACGATTAATGCATCCGTTCACTCCATTTGTGACTGAGAACATTTATAAAGAACTGCACACCATGATTGAAGGTTCTGCCGATACTATCATGTTTGCCGAATGGACAGAATCAGACGGGTCATTTATTGACTATAAATTAGAAGAATCGCTTGAACAGATTCAGGCAGTTGTAACAGCCGTGCGTACTGTTCGGGCAGAACTGAATGTACCGCCAAGCAAAAAATCTGATTTATATATAAAAGTTAAAGACAAAGCATTTGCCAAACTTTTAGAAAATCATATAGGTTATTTCCGTTCCCTTATAAAAGTCGAAAATCTTATTGTCGGAACAGATACTCATAAACCGCTTCTGGCAGCATCGGCTATTATTTCCGGTGCGGAAATTTATGTACCGCTTGAAGGGCTTATTGATATCGAGGTTGAGAAATCACGTCTTGAAAAAGATTTGAACAATTTAAAAAATCAACTTGAAAAAGTTTCCCGCAAGCTTGCCAATCCTGACTTTTTGGCAAATGCCCCCGATGATGTTGTCAAAAAAGATCAGGCAAAAAAAGAAGACTATCAAGAACGTATTGAAAAGCTAAACAAAAACCTTGAACAAATCATGGGCTGGTAACAGCTTTCAATGGAACATATTGACCGAACTTTAGAAGAACAAAGAGTAGAATTTTCAAATAGAAAATTTCTTGCTACACCTTTAGCAGGATTAATTGTTTGGTTACTTATTGGAATTGCCGGACTAATCTTTCCGCCAAAAATAACAGTTTGGGTTCTATTTATTGGTACTGGTAGTATCGTATATTTAGGTTTATTTATATCACGATTTACAGGGGAAAATTTTCTCGATAAGACGAAACCAAAAAACACATTTGACAATCTATTCTTATTCGCAATCGGACAAGCGGTTTTAGTTTACTCTATTGCAATTCCTTTTTTTATTATTGATTACACTTCTTTGCCTATGACAATTGGAATTCTGACAGGTACGATGTGGATGCCATTTTCATGGATTATTAAACATTGGGTCGGAGTTTTCCATGCAATAGTAAGAACAGTCTTAATACTTCTGCTGTGGTATCTATTTCCTGAACATAGATTTGTTGCTATACCTTTTTCTATTGTACTCATGTATGTTATAACAATCCTAATTCTGAGAAGCAGAAACAGAATAAAATAAATCGGTGCTATCATACCATTAAGCTCTATTAAAATAAACAGACTAATTTCTGTTATGTAGTTTTTCTTTATCTAAATACAAGATATCCTGTGTCTGTCAAAGGGCTAATTGTGATAGTTTATGTAGGGCAGCATCGCAAGGATGCTGCCTTACTGAAGCTAATAAATCTTAATTGAAAATCAACAATAAGGTTGGAGGCAGACGAGGGTTCGCCTATGCGAGCCAGCCACTGCATATTCATTCTCTATAATAGAAATAATCTTTTGACAAATTCAACATGACAGGACGGAAATGCTAAATATTCCAACCTATCAAAACAACCATACAAAGACTGCTAAGTCCAATTAATCTGTTTTATTTTAAAGAATCACAAATAAAGTAATCGACATTATTGTTTGAATATTATATACTAATCCTAAGTATATATAAAGAATCTAACTCATGGAGGATTAACTATGATAGTGTTTGCGACAATATTTGGTGTCGGTTTTATGGCTCTTATTTTTAGTATGCTCTTTGGTCACGATACAGATATTGATGTTGACCCGGGAGATATTGATGCAGGAATTTCTGGACCATCTATCTTTTCTGTTAAAATGATTGCTATGTTGATGATTGGTTTTGGAGCAGCCGGTTTTGGATTTAGAACTACTACTGACTATTCAATGTTTCAATCTTCAATGGCAGGTATCGGGGGTGCCGCCATAATGGGACTTATTGGATATTTAATTATCAGGGCGTTTTATGCCAGCCAAGAAACTTCAACTATAACAGCCGCCGATTTAATCGGTCACACTGCTAATATCATTGATGCGATTGGCGAAGGAGCCAATGGACAGATATCATGCATTATACGTGGTCGTGAGATTACTTTTTTAGCAAGTGCTGAAGATGGCTCTTTGATAACAAAAGGTACTCAAGTAACTATAGTTTCAAAAACAGGAAATATCGTCACAGTAAAAAGACAGTAGTTAAATAAATAAATTAATGGAGATACAAAAATGGTAGAATTTCAAAGCTATATAATTTGGCCTCTCATTGGCATAGCCGTAGTTATTGCCCTATTTGCCTTAGTAAAAGCATTATCCGCATTTTATATTCGCGTTCCACCTAATAAAGCAGCATTCTTTTATGGTGCCCGCTCCGGTCGAAAGGGAGCAAAAAAATCGCAAACAATCGGTACACCCGGTACACCTGCTGTAACAATGCTTCCACCGGGAACAGTTGTTGTAACCGGTGGCGGTCGAATCAGAAAACCGATAATTGAAGAAGTACAAATTCTTGATTTAACTGAGATTTCATTACCTCAGATTAGAGTTGAAAGTATGCCGAATGTTGACGGTGTATTGGTAACTGTTGATGCTGTAGCCAATATTCGTTTTAAAGATGACGCTCATTCATTATTGGCAGCAGGTTCCAGATTTTTAGGAATGCCTCATGAAAAGGTACAAATTATAGCAAGAGAAACCCTTGAAGCAAACCTTCGTGGAGTTGTCGGTACTCTTACAGTCGATCAATTGATTAAAGACAGAGACGCTTTCCGTCAAAAAGTTTTAGGGGAAGCACTTGAAGATCTTGCTCGATTGGGAATGCAAATTGATGTTTTTAATCCGCAGTCAATTACTGATGAATTAGGTTATATTGAAGCATTAGGTAAAAAACGAACAGCTGAAGTAAAACGTGACGCATCAATTGGTGAAGCTGAAGCATTGGCAGAAGCTAAAAAAAGAGCAACCGATGCCGAGCGTGAAGCGGAAGTTGTTGCACAAAATAACGAAAAACTTAAAGCGGAAGCTCAGAAAAATACTCAGGTTGCAGTCCAGCAGTATAATGCTGAAGTTGCAACTGAAACTGCTATCACGGAACAAGCCGGACCACTTTCTACTGCCCAAGAACGTCAAAAGGTTATTGTAGCAGAAGTTAAAATTGATGAAGAGAGGTCTCGTGCTCAGATTTCTGTAGAAGAACAAAATATTCTTCGTGAACAAAAATCCCAAGAAGCAGAGATTGTTGTCCCTGCAAAAGCAAATGCTGATGCTCAAATTCGTGAAGCCGAAGGATATAAATCTGCTGAAATTGCAAGAGCAGACGGTGACAAATATGCTACTATTGCCAGAGCAGATGCATCACAACACAAAATGACTGCCGAGGGTGCCGGTGAAGCATCCGCAGCAAAAGCAACCGGTTTAGCCGATGCTGATGTTATCGAACGACAGGGACTCGCAAAAGCTATCGCAGTTAATGAACTTGCTAAAGCATACCAACAGTTCAATCAAGCTGCCATAACACTTGAAGTGCTGAAAGTCTTACCTAAGACTGTTGAAGCACTTGGTTCTGTCTTTGGTTCTATTGCTGCTCCTATGGGAAATATTGACAAATTAGTAGTTGTAGATAGTGGTGGAAATGGTAAAGACGATAAAGGTGCCTTAAACCGTTTTACTCAAACGGTACCAACCATGCTTTTTCAATTTTTAGAACAGGCAAAAGCAGCCGGTATTGATGTCTCAGGATTGCTTGATAAAATCGGTATCTCAACTGATGATATTGCTGACGTAATAAAACAAACACATACAACAACAAGTGAAAAGAATTCTACTGAAGAATAATTATTAAAATTGGTGGAGCAACATAACATATTGTTCCACCAATTTTTTTTGTACCGACAGGACAATGCCCTGTTTAAAAGGTTACGATACTAAAAAAAAAGGTTGAGGCATGCCTCAACCCTACAATTTAATAATTGTTATGTAAATCTTCGATAGCTGTCACAATTTTCGCAACAGTCGGAAGACAAGCATCATCGCCGTCAACACCATAAGCAACTCTGGCATCAATTGCTGTAACTGTTTTGACCGGTGCTTCAAGATGATACAGCCCTTCACCGCTTGTAATCACAGATGAGATTGTTGCCGCAGCACCGCCATGGAAACGGTCTTCAGTCACAACAAGCACTCTGCCACAGTCTTTTGCGGTGCGAATAATTTCATCTTCGTCCATAGGTTTAACAGTTCGTAAATCTACAATACGAGCATGGATACCTTTTTCCTGTACAATCTCTGCCGCTTTACGACACATTTGGAATGTAGCACCATAGGTAATAATACCAAGGTCAGTAAAATCTTCATTATATGTTTTGGCAACGCCAAACGGAATTAGTTCATCAATGTCAGGATATTCTGCTTCAATCGGAACACCTTCCCAATCACGACGGTTATACAATGCCACCGATTCACAGAACAAAACCGGATCATCAGATGCCCAGGCAGTTTTTAAGAGTCCGGCAGCATCACGAGCATTAGACGGTACCGCAATCAGCAGAGACGGAATATTCATCCATGTTCCAAGATTTCCCTCAGAATGCCAAAAGGCACCGGCACCTTGTTTGTACCCTCCATAGGTAGTACGCAACGTAAAGGGCATTTTAAATTTGCCGCCGGAACGCTGATAGGTGGTAACAACTCTATCTTTTAAAATTTGATATGCAGGTGAGACATAATCTAAAAATTGAATTTCAGGCATCGGACGGCGACCTTGATATACATGCCCCGATGCACGACCGATAATACCGGCTTCATCAAGAGGAGTATTAAAGCAACGGTCATTTCCGAAAGCTCGCTGAAGATTTTTAGAGACCAAAAAAACTCCGCCTTTACCTTTCATATTATCCTGTTTTTCTACTTCGTTAATCATGTGACCGGAGAAATCGGCAACATCTTCACCAAACATTATCATATCATCAGTCATCATAAAGAGGTCGAACAAGGTATAATTTATTGCAAAACGCATTGTCATAGGACCTACATTTTCAGGTAAGTCAGGCGATGTAAAGTATCCCTTTTTGTGAAATTCTTTATATTTCTTTTTACGGTCATATTTAGAAGCATCACGATATTTTTTCCAAGTCTTTTTTATTTCTTCAAAGTCATAAGTATATACTAAAGATTCTATCAACTCTTTTGATTTTGGAGTAAAATTATCAACAGCTTTTTTAGATTCAGCAGAAATAGCAGAATCAAGCTCATCCCACATTGCCTTTACTTCTTTACCTGTTACTATCCCGTCTTCAATAAGAGTAGTCGTTGCTTTTAAGATACAATCATTTTTGGTGTGCCAGTCAACTTCAATTGGGTCCATATAAAATGATTGGTCATCAGAACCTGAATGTGAACCCTCACGAGTAGTTTTGATATTCATTAAAACAGGACCTTTGCCTGAACGAGTGTAATCGACAGCCTCTTTTGTTTTTGCCAGAGCATTTTTAATATCGGTACCGTCACACTGGATAATTTTTAGACCAAAACGCTGAAGACCTTCATACGGTGTCGTCGGGTCACCTTCAGGGAACTGCTCTTCAACAGAAACAGAGATAGCCCAGCCACAGTTGTAAATAGCAGCGATAAATTTTGTTTTATAAAACGCAGAATAAAAAACAGCTCTGCCGAATTCCGCTTCAGACGATGACCCCTCACCAATTGAGCAAACTGTAACCGCATCTTTTTTGTATCTTCCGCCGGGGTGAATTGACTGTTTGGAAACTTTTGTAGGATGCTGAATTGCTTCGGCAATACCGGATGCTTCCAATGCGTGTCCACCGGTTGGCGATGATTGCGGAATGATTGATAATTCAGGATATCCGGGGTGTGCCGGAATCTGCATCCCTTTGTTAGGACCTTTAGCATCACCGATTGCTTCAAGCATTTTGTCCTTTAATGAAGAACCTCTGTGAAGGTCAAATGCTTTGTTTCGATAGTACCCAACCCATGGGTCATCTTTATGTAAATTCTCACAAAAGGCAACATCTATGAGTTCTTTACCACCGCAACCGATAAAAAAGCGGTTATAGCCTTTTCGAAGCAGAAACTTTTCTTCAAGTTCAACGCGACGTGCTTTCAGCATCGTATAGAGCATTGATGTAAGTTGTTTTGGTGTACGACCTGAATATTCCTTGAGTGGTTTATCTTTATTCGGACGAGTTTTGACTTTTGTTTTAACTTCCTGAACTTTATCTATAAGAGCTATAATATCCAATCTGTTCTCCTTGTTCTATTAAAAAAAACTATTTTCTCTTACTGTTTTTATATACAACGCAAAACTTCTCATTTTGCTCCATTAAAAATACATTTTTTTTAATAAAAGTAAAACCTAAAAATATTTTTTAGAACAATAAATATAATTTTCCCTGTTGGAATTTGTTTAAAAATCACTTGTCATACCCACGCATAACGGTTAACTTCTATGAAAGACAATCGTTTACAGAAACAAGGATAGGTTAAATATGAAAAAATCGACCCGTAAAGTCTCTCAAAAAAAAATTATTGGCACACAGGATTTATTTAACTTAAAGTTGCCATCTTCGGTCTCTCTTTCCAATAATGAATCAAAAATTGCATATACAGTTGAATGGATGGATGAAAAGAAGAATAAATATTTCCAAAATCTGCATCTTGTAGATGTCAATTCACAAGAATCTACCCAGTTTACCCATGGAAATCAAAATGATTCTGCAGCAGTTTGGTCACCTGATGACTCTCAAATTGCCTTTATTTCAGCTCGTGACAAAAAAGTTGGTATCTACCTTATGCCGACAGCAGGCGGTGCCGAAAAAAAACTTATTGAAATCGATGGTGCTATTTCTAATATGCAGTGGACACCGGATTCTAAATCTTTGGTCTTTTGTCTCAGATACAATGATTCGCATTTTATTGAAGATGAGAAAAAGAAAAAAGAACAGCCGGTATTCAGACATATCACCAAATTGTTCTACCGTTTAGATGGTGCCGGATTTCTTCCAAAAGACAAATTTCAGATATATAAACTGGAAATCGCTACAGAGAAACTTACCAAACTTACTAAAGGAAAACGAGATAATGCAGCCCCTCATCTCTCCCCTGACGGTAAATATATTGCCTTCATTTCTAACCGTACCAAAGACCCCGATATTTTTATGGACCAAGATGATATTTTCATTATCTCTATTCACGGCAGTAAAGAGAAAAAAGTACAAACTCCAAAAGGTCCTATTCATGCGGTTAAATTTTCACCTGATGGTAAATCTATTGCTTACTTAGGTCATGATAATCCCAACGATGACTGGGGTTCTACCAACGTCCATATTTGGAAAGTTGGCATAAACGGCAGACCAAAAGCAAAAGATTTGATGCCAACATTCGACCGTTCTGCATACGATGAATCTATTTCCGATATGGGTGATGTTGGCGGCGGTGGAAATATAAACTGGTCTAAAGACGGCAAACGGATTTACTTTTTAGGCTCTGACTTAGGTGCAACCAACCTGTTTTATATTCCGGCTCGCGGTGGTAAACCGACACGTATTTATAACGGAAAATGTCATATCAAAAGTTTCTCTGTAAACGGCAAAACTCAAAAAGCAGCAATTATATATGCCGATGTCAACAACCCCGGCGATATTCAAATCTGCCCGACACAATACGGCGGAGAGAAAAAAACTGTACAGCTTACCCATTTGAACCCATTCTTGAAAACCAAAGTAAAACTCGGCAAGACCAAGGATGTTATGTTTAAGTCTTTTGACGGTACCAAAGTGCAGGGTTGGATGGTCTTTCCTCCGAATTTTAACCCGAAGAAAAAGTATCCCTCAATTCTCAATATTCATGGCGGACCTCGGGTACAGTATGCTCATACATTTTTCCATGAAATGCAGTATTTCGCCTCGCAGGGGTTTGTAGTCTTCTACACTAACCCTCGCGGAGGTCGCGGTCGCGGTGAAATGTGGGCGGCGGCTATCACCGGCGGATGGGGTGATTTGGATTATAAAGATTGTATGGCGGCGGCTGATTACATGGAAAGTCAGAAATTTATTAACCCGAAAAAAATCTGTGTCACCGGCGGTTCTTATGGCGGATATATGACCAACTGGATTATCGGACATACCAACAGATTCAAAGCTGCCGTAACCCAGCGATGTATTTCTGATTTAAAATCTTTTTATGGCTCATCGGATATAGGCTGGGCAATTCGTCGTGAATTCGACGGTGACCCTTGGACCGATAAAGAAAATTACGAAAAATGTTCACCGATTACCTATTATCAAAATATTAAAACTCCGGTTTTGATTATTCATTCGGAAAAGGATTTACGATGTCATATTGAACAGGGTGAACAGATGTTTGCTATGTTGAAAGTGATGAAAAAAACTGTCGAAATGGTACGCTTCCCCGAAGAACCGCACGGACTTTCCCGTCATGGGCGACCCGACCGCCGTATCGCCCGCCTCGACTGGATAGTGAAATGGTTTAAGAAGTATACGAAGTAGGAAGAAACCCCTGTGGTTTCGACAAAACAATCAAGGGGCAGACCTATGTGTCTGCCCACGTAGTTTTTGTAGGTCAGGAGCCCTGTGCTCCTGACATGTAATGGCGGTTCGCAACCGCCCTAATAAATAACTTTGGAGGAAAAATTGAGTAAAGAAGATAATAAAATTGTTGAAGAAGTTAAAAATCAAATTCTTGATGATATAATATTTAAAAAAGCATTATTATTTGATTTATTAAAATGGACAATAAAAGCAGTTGGATGGGGTGGTGCAATAATGGGAATTCTGATAGCATTTTTCGGTTATAAATCACTTGGAAATCTTGCTGAAAATACTATGAGAGATTTTTTAATTTCTAAGGGAAGTGAGTTTGAAAGACAATTTGACAGACTTTCAAACATCCCTTCTTATGTTACAATTGGTAAAGACTTAACATTTAATGATACAACAAACAACTTTATTCCGTTACCGATATTCCAAGATATCAAACGTCGAGCTAATTATGAAGAATGTGAGTGGTTTTTTTCACCAAGTAAAATTGAAGGTAAAAGTATCGAATTTCTTGTTACACCAGATACATTAGATGACATACCTGGATTAAGAGTTACTTCAATAAATCAAATACTTATACCAGTTCAAGCAGCTCGTCATGGTGGTGGAATACCAACCAAAGCAGAGTCTCCACTTTTTAATGCTAGATTTTTCATCTTTGCGAGTAGAAAAATTCAGTAACTTGTTACGTCTGTACGAGTTTTTGTAGGTCAGGAGCCCTGTGCTCCTGACATGTAATGGCGGTTTGCAACCGCCCTTAAATATTTGGGAGAATTAATAATATGAATAATAAAAGTAATGACGCTGAGAAGTTGTACTTAAAAGGAAAAGAGTTATCTAAATCAAAGGATAAATTAGATGAAGCACTTGCATGTTTTACAAAAGTAGCTCAGTAGGGCAGCATCCCTGCGATGCTGCCATTTAAGGCGGGATCACAGGGATCCCGCCCTACTATTACTCTTTTAAGAGGGGATTTAAGGGATGTTTAAAAAATATCTTGCCTTTACATCAGCTTCATATTGTCAATAAGGCGGACATTGTGAAGACGCACCGCCAATGAACAGATTGTGTGTTTGACTACTTTATCAGTCGGTTCTAATGAGTCAAAATCAGTAAATGCGATATAATCTATCTTCGCAGATTTGCATGTTGCTTTGATTACAGCCAACATCTCTTTTTGAATAAGTTTACAATCTGAGATATTTGCTTTGACCATTTCTTTGGCAGTTTTTAATGCATAGTTTAAACAGAGTGCCTCCTGTCGCTGCCATGCATTAAAATATTTATTTCGTGATGACATCGCCAACCCGTCCTTTTCTCTTACCGTAGGAGCGATGATAAATTTGATTGGATAATTTAAGTCGGTCGTCATTTTTTTAAGCACCATCGCTTGCTGATAATCTTTGAGTCCAAAAACGACAACATCAGGACGGGTCATATTTAACAGTTTGGCAACAATCGTTGTCACTCCTTTAAAATGAGACGGACGAGATTCCCCCTCAAGAGTTTGTGTAAGAGACTCAACAGAAACATACGTTTCAAAATTTTCAGGATAAATTTCTGATGCTTTTGGAATAAAAACAATCTGCCCACCGACAGATTTTATTTTTTTGATATCCCCTTTTTCATCACGAGGGTATTTGCTTAAATCTTCCCCTTGAGCAAACTGGGTCGGGTTGACAAAAATAGTGGTAATAACAATATCTGCATGTTTCAAAGCACGTTTTATAAGCGAGAGATGTCCGGCATGCAAAAACCCCATAGTCGGAACCAGCCCGATAGTTTTGCCTTCTGAGACAAACTGCCTTGAAAGCGATTGAATCTTTTTAACGGAACGGATTATTTTCATATCGGAAAGATACAAAATTATGATACATTATCAAGCCTCTTGCGGTTCTTCGTTCTCGATTTTATACCCATCTTTTAAATAACGTATAACGGCATAACCTCTCGCCTGACCAACAGCTATAATCGTAAGGAAATAACCTATAATAGAGGCAAATATTATAAAAATCATAAATGCCATAAGGTATTCAGAAAGAGAACTTGCACTGTATTTTGCATATTTGGCAAGTGAAAAGCTGAAATCAATCCAGATCGGAAGAGCGTCGTGTAGGGAAAGAGTGTAGATCTCGGTGGTCGCCGTATCATTAAAAAAAAAAAAAAAAGACGAAAACAAATAAAAAAAAAAAAAAAATAACAGTGATTGTTCGCTTTGTCGACACTGTTAAGCAATGTGTCCTCACTTACTT
>CAJVYT010000030.1 GCA_913009765.1 uncultured candidate division Zixibacteria bacterium | reverse complement strand
CAAGATAAAAATCGATCAATTCCTCGCGTATATTCTCCGGCAGTCTCGCTTTTGCATCGTATAAAAGTGATGCCAAGTCATATTGCAAAGCTCCCCGCCTGCCGGACTGGTAATCAATGAAATACGGACGATCATTTTTCAGCATAATATTTCGCGACTGAAAATCGCGGTATAAAAAGAAATTCGAATCAGCATGGCTCAGATAATCAGTGAAGAAGCGAAAATCGTCCAAAAGGTCAGCCTCACAAAATTCACCGTCATAAAAAATATCCAAAAAACGATGTCGGAAATATTGCAAATCCCAAAGCATAGCATCCCGGGAAAATTCTCTGTATTGGTAGCAAAAGGAAAAATCCAAATCCTTTGCTGCTACGATCTGGAATTTTGGAAGCCACTCGATCACCTTCCGATACAAATTCAGGACAGCATCACTCGATCTCTCCTTCACCTTTGAAATACGATCAAACAGAGTTTCGGAGCCTAAATCTTCTTCGAGATAAATTCCCTTTGCCAATTGCGTTGCATAGATTTTTGGCACCGGCAGATCGTGCTCGGCAAAATGATTTGAAAATTGGACAAAGGCAAGATTCTCCGCATGATTTTCCCCGCTGATTCCAATAACTGTTTTCGCCGATCCATAAAGCCTGAAAATGCTGCGATCGGACCCATCCCCTTTGAGTTGTATAATTTTTTCGGGCGGTTTTCCAAGGTGGCGGGTATAGAGTTCAGTCAGTTTTATTTTTGTTGAAGGCATTTGTTGGCTGGACTGAGCTTTTACACAGTTGAGGGAATCTGCAGGTTGAGTTTTTTAACTCCTGCATGTATTTCATGCGAATGGTTTATGGCAGGCTGAAGCAGTTCTTTCGTTGTCGGGTTGTTTTCTTTTTTACCGGCGCCAATTTTTGCAAGATGATGCAATCCGTTCTCAAGAGTGCGCCTCCACTTTTTGAAATGTAACGAATCTGCATCTTTTTGGGCAATCAAAACGAAAGGTCGGTGCTCTTTTAGTGTGCTTCTAAAATCCTTTCGGTACTCGATAAATCCGAGGTGCCTTGCCTCTATCAGTAAAAGTTTTGTTAAAGAATATTGAAACCTCGTACTTTCCAAAGATTCGCGTTTATTTTGCACCATATTGGTTACGATTTTCGGATGAAAATTACGAAGAACACCCTTAAAAATTATACCTGCCCGTGTGTTGTCTCGCTCTATTCTGACTAAAAAAGGGAGTAGTGATTTTTCGTATTTTCGCCAATCCAGATTTTCGAATTCTTCCAGTTGCTGCAATGCATATTCGCTAAAAAATATAGCCTTTTTGAGTCGTCTTATCAGCGTGCTTCTGATGAAATTAAAAGCATCCATGTAAGAGGTCGCTTCCGGCAGTGTGACGATAATCCCCTCGTCACAATTGAGGTAAATATCCACGGTTGCATACGACACTCCCGGGCTCTGGTCGACAAGCACATAATCGGCATCGAGTTGTCTTAATTGGCGGATAAATTTGAGCCGTTGAAAATATTTTGGATTTGATGACTCGAGGCTCCCGACATCGCCGCAAATCATTTTAATGTTTTTGTACGGAGTGCTTAACAGGATATCACTCAAGCTCAGGCCTTTTTTGCTGAACAGCGCATTCAAAGTTATCGGAGGCCGGCTGATCCCCATCCATTCATGAAGGTCAGGGCCTCCGAAATCTGCATCAACCAGAATGACTTTCTTTTCCAGATTGGCAAGTTCGATCGACATGGAAGCAGCAAGAGCTGTTTTGCCAACTCCCCCTTTGCCGCTGGCAATGGCAATGATTTTCGGAGGTTTTTTGTCGGTGTTATTTTCCCGGAAAACTTGTTTCAAAACAGGATCCTCAACCATCGCTTTCCATTTGACGGAAGAAAAATCCAAATATTGATCAGACAATTGAAATACACCATCTTTTACGAACCTTCTTATTTCTGCAAGTCTCAGAGGTCCAAATTGATTCGATGATGTCCTGGCATAATAAATTGTCATAGTTTCACTCTAGAATCCCCAAAACATTGAAAGCGTAATAGCATAAAAATCAGACTTTACTTTTTGGCCACTGGACGTCGAATTAAACTGATAATCGAGGTAAACGTAACGAATATCTGCGGCAACCGACATGGCGCTGCTAAGCGGCAATTCTACACCGCCGCCAAAATGATAGCCGATTTGTTGCTCGGTCTCGCTCTTTGGCGTGATCAGATTGGGCAAATTAGAACTATACTCGATGGTCGAGTTATACCAGCCGAATCCTGCAATGCCGTAAACAAACGGCAAGGGATATAGAAGAACCGATGCAGAAACAGGCCAACTAGATCGGAAGAGCGTCGTGTAGGGAAAGAGTGTAGATCTCGGTGGTCGCCGTATCATTAAAAAAAAAACACAAATCAACACTAATACTCCTCACTCCCCACAACCTGGTTAGCCAACAAACTCCATGTCTTGTCTCTTTCTATCCTGGATTCATCGACAAGCATTTTGCTCTCTTCGACGCGGATTTCGGTAGAGACCTTGTTAAATACCTCAGACTCAACAGCACCGTCAAAGAAATCTTCTTTTGTCATAAAATATTTTCCTATGTCTTCCCTTGACATAAGCTTACTCCTTATTTAGATTATCGGTATATTGGGGAAAAGATTTAGAGGCGTCAGAAACATTCTTTTCTTTACCGTTAAAATACAATATATTTCCAATCCTCATATATAGCACAGCATGGTCTTTTTCGCTCGCCGTTGAATCAAGGACTATCTCTGCTACACACACACCGTTCTTATAATCAGCTAAAGAACTTATTTCCATTACCCATATGAAATGGGGCAAATCAATATTAATTATAAATGAATCCAGTTTATCATGTCCAGCCTTAATATTTTCCAGCTTTCTTCTTTTGAACGATTTATTTGTGGTGATGAAAAATCGCGTCACCCATGGTTTACCCGAATATTTTCCAAGTTCGCTTATAAAATTTCTGAAATACTTCATGGCCTTTTCTTTCGCTTTCTCTGCAGGCAGAAATGCCTTTTCCGGAAGCGGACAAACTGCGGTAACAATAGAATTAATTGAATAAGGATAGACTGTTGCATAATTATCAGGGTCGTCATCGTAGCCAAGTAGTGCATACGGGAAAAAGTTATCGTCAATTGTGATAAATTGTTTGAGGAAGGAAAAGCTGTCCACAAAACCGTCACTATCTTCTGTATATGGCCTGTCATAATCAATTGTATGGCCCACCAAAGCTACGACATGCCCGGCAAAACTGGCAAGAACAGGGAACCCGGATTCAACATAAGTATAAACTTTTTTTAATTCGTCCGGATCAGCAATAGGAAAGCGGGTATGTTTCTTCACACTCACTATAACAGGATAGACACCAAATGATGACAATATCTGAGAGTAATCTGCATATGTCATCCCTCTGTAAGGGAACGTACGGCCACGAGCAGTTCCTGTCATTCTCACCAAGTCGAACGGATACACTTCACTATACAATGTGTATCTCTCAGATAAATACCTACAAATGGCCCAAAGTGCTGAGTGAGCACATACTGTAACATCAACGTCTTGTGAGGTATAAGGAAAACCTTGAACTTTAAACTTTGCCCCATTTAGATGTACAGCAAATTCTGTAAGCATATAATAGAAATTTCCGTCAGCCCCACTATTTATCACGTGAGGATTAATCACGGTTCGTCCGATGCATCGCTCACTAACTTCTCTTATAATGCTATAGCCAAGATATTTGTCGGAATATTTCTCGGAGTAATAAAGCAGCTCTTGTATGTTTTTGATTTGATCTGAAAAGAAATGAAGTCGGCATGTGAAGGGAGATGGAACGGAAAATTTTTTGGAATAGAATTGACTGAACAGATTTTTATGATCTTTACATATATAATCAGGTTCTAAAACTACAGTACGAACTGACCCCTTCAAGTTTTCATAAAGCAGTTTATATCCCCATTCTGACAAGTTTTCACATTCTTTTTTTACACTCACCCACCCCCGCTCTTCACGTCCAGCTTCAATGGGAAAAAGTTTCGATTCTGAATATCTATTGTTCATAACTGTTTGAAATGTCTGGAATACCTCAATATACCTGCAACCTAATTATTTTTCAAGATAAAAAATGGGACTATTATGCAAAGTCTTGTTTCTTGCATTATTCCCACCCACAGATTGCCATTTTAACTATCCACCAATAAGAACTAAAAGAAGATCGCAGATTTTAGTCTAAAATCAATTCCCGGGCAGAGAACAACAAGGGGTCTTGAAAGTCCGTGGGGTCAGACACCGACATCCGCAAAATCCAGATACATTGTGACGATGCGGTTTAGATGATCGAGCTCCGGTTTGTTTAAATAATTTTTAGCAGTGGAAACGTCACTTGGCATAACTTTACCTTTGGGCCCTTTTCGCCATGATGTTAATCCCATATTAGGTTTAGCGCTATCTGCCCGTTTGGCGACAATTTCAGCGGCAGTCTGCCCGGTAATGGCAAAGTGCAGTTTGTTTTGAACTGTGGCAAAAAACATTTTTGTATCTTCTGCCTTAGCAGAATAATCAATTGAAGTTGCATAAATATCTGTAATTTTTTGATACGCCATTCTTTCGCTTGCGCGGATATCCCTGATTTCTTCAAGCAAATCATCGAAAAACCGGGCGCTGAATCGGGAACCGTATTTAAAGCGGTCGCTGTCGATGGCGAAACCTTTGTGTATATATTTCTGGAGAATTGTAATGGCCCATTGCCGAAATTGTGTGCCACGCACCGAATTCACTCTGTACCCTACAGCAATAATTGCCTATAGAGAATAACAGGTCACATTACGGGCAACCTCCCTTTTCCCTTCAATTTGAACTACCGAGAAAACCTCGGCAGTTGAAGATTCATCGAGTTCTTTCTCTTTATATATATTTTTCAGATGCAAAGAAATGTTGTCCGCGCTACACCCAAACAGTTTCGCCATTCGTTTTTGAGGCAACCAGATGTTTTCATTGGCGTACAGCACTTCTATATTAATTCCCCCATCAGGTGTCTGATATACAGTAATCTGATTGTCCGGGATTTTTTCAAAATATGCAAAATATGTAGACACGACCCTACTCATAAGCTATCTTCCATATTGACAAAAGCAGTTAATTGTTCCATAATGAAATCATATTGGAACCATTTTGGAGGAGCAATGGCAACTGTAACACTTAAAAACATCCCGGATGAATTATATGATCAAATCAGGCAGTCAGCAAAAACAAACCGGCGCAGCATCAACAGTGAGATAATCACTTGTATTGAAAAAGCGCTTAGAGACCGCAAGATTTATCCTGAAAAAATTATTGCTGCTGCAAGCGCTTTGCGCAAGAAGACAGCCGGTCATTTGTTTACGGAAAAAGAAATCACAAAAGTCAAAAATGCCGGTCGCCCATGATCGTAGTCGATACCAATATCCTTGCATATTTATATCTTCCGGGCGAAAAAACCAAACAATCAGAACAGGCGCTTACAAAAGAACCTGAATGGGTGGCCCCCGTCCTTTGGCGGAGTGAATTCAGGAACATTCTCGCTTACTACACACACAATAAAATACTTAAACTTGATGATTCACTCAAAATCATGCACGAAGCTGAAGCTCTTATGAATGGCGGGGAATACGATATAGCTTCAGCCCAGGTTTTGAGTTTAGCTGCATTGAGTGGGTGCTCAGCCTATGATTGTGAATTTGTCGCTTTAGCTTTAGACTTAAAAGTCCCGCTGGTGACATCCGACAAAAAAGTCCTGAAAGCATTCCATGGTACCGCGTTGTCATTGGAAGAATTCGTCGCTGAATAAAGTGTATCAATATTTTCTCAGCTTTTTCATTTGTGGGGTCGCCTGTACACGGGCTGTTGCTCAAATGCATTTTTCATTAGATTTCCAAGCTGACTCGATAAACATTAAACTTTTCCAATAGATTATCTGTAACCAATGAAATGGTGTTGTAACACGTCATCCGTGGGGCGCGTCTACACATTTTACAAAATGAGCTGCCCCATCCATCACATAAAAAATGTCATTGAAACATTAAGGGAAGAAAAGATGAATATCCATAGTCAAACCCGGTCATATCAACGGGTATGCCTTTATGTGATACCTTTACAAGATAGGGAACCGGGTCACCAAGACCTCCTGTAAGGATATCAGGGGCAAGCCCTTCGGTTTCGAGAGCCTTGCAGAATTTATCGATATGTTCTGTTGAGTCCAATGATACCAGAAGGTCTATGTCACGGGTGCCCCTCGGCGTCTTCCATACCGAGACAGACAGGCCTCCTATGAGGGCATATCCTTTTGTTACCCCCCGGGCCGAGAGCCTGTTCATGATGCCTGCAATTTCTTTAAGGCTTTCGTCCAGTCCCACGCCAGGCCTTTTTCCCTGCCTTTTCCAGTTCACGGCACACGTCGGAAAGCTCACACGCAATTTGAAGTCTCTCAGCCGGAGTGAGCTTCCCGATGGCCCCGGACTCGCTTTTCCTGCTCTCCTGCATAATCTTTGATTTTGCCAAAATGTCTCTCCGATGCTTTCCCGAACCTTTTATGTAGCCGCTGATGAATTATATCACAACAGTCATATCATTTTCGCCTCATGCGTTGCTCCGAATTGCTTCAGATTATGGGAGTGGTGTCCTGACATTTGAAATAACTTCGTTGACAAGTTTAAAAAGTTTTTTGTTGCTTGCCATCTTTTTTTTTCAATCTTGCAGATGCCTTGCTTACTGCACGAAGAAAAGGCAGAAGTTCAAGTCTTAACAACCAAATTTTAAGGCAAAACAATGTCGGCAATTTTCCCGTGCGGCCCGAGAACTCCAAGCTCCTCACCATTAAGCGTAAGTCTTGTGCCGCCTGCATTGCCTACCTTAACAGCAAACTTTTCCATCGCAGTTAACGTTACTGTCTCCCCTGCCCTCAGAAGCCACTCTTTGGGCTTGCCCCCGTCAATACTCACAGACACCCAGGTAATTTCCGTGGCAGTTATTTTGAGAGAGAGTGTTCCCGGCTTCTCTTCTTTGAGAATTTCCTGCTCCCCTGCTTTATTGACAAATTCTTCGGCAGGTTTCTGTTCTCCGGACTTCATGAGCACTGTTACAGATATGATAATCAGGACAAGAAAAAAAATAATTAATACAGGCTTGAGAGGGAATACAAATTTGCTTCTGGAAGGCGCCGGGATTTCAACAATCTCCGCCTCGCTCCGGCCTTTATATAAACTCAGGATGTAATCGTTTTCAAGTCCGAGGGCCTCAGCATAAAGGCGCAGGTAAGCTTTTGTAAATATGTCTGCAGGAAGCAATGAATAGTTATCGTCTTCAATTGCTTTTAAGTATTCGATGTTTATCTTTAATCTTACTGCAAAATATCTTAAGGATTTTTTCTGTCTTTTCCTCTCTGCCTTTAATGCCTTGCCAGGTGTATCCATTTAATACTTAAGACGCTCAATGTAGTCCGATGCATCTCTGCTTCTTGCAGTGTTTTCATCTTTTTCCGCTACTACCCTGAAATGTTTCAGCGCCCTGGCTTTCTCACCCAATCTCAAATAGGCATTGGCAAGTTCCCAGTGGGCATCCATGTAATCCGGTAATATCCCGATTGCCTTTTTAAACTCTTTTATTGCAGCCTTCTCATTGCCGCGTTCCGTATAAACGAGTCCGAGAATGTACATGGCGCCGGGGAAAACAGGATTTCTTACAAGGGCTTCTCTGAGGGCATTTTCCGCCTCCGTATAATTGCCCTGTTTGTAATACGCATAACCCAGGTTTGAATATGCCCAGTCAGGTGTGCGGTACATCGGATTGTTTAGTGCGTCTTTAAAGTGTTGAATTGCCTTATCCCAGTCCTCAAGCTCTGCATAAGTCACTCCAAGATTATTTATCGCATCCGAGTAGTTCGGATCTACTGATATAGCCCTCTCGTAATAAGAGACAGCGTCATCATATTTTTTGAATCTTGCGCTGATATACCCGAGATAGTTCAGTGTCTCTTTGTTTTTGGGGTCCAGGTCGAGGGCTATCTGGAATTTTACAAATGCCTCATTGAGTTGCCCGTTGTTTAAATAGGATGATCCCAGCTTGTTGTAGGCATCTGCTTTTTTTATGTCTTCCGGATCAGGAATAGTGGCGCATGCGGAAAAAAACAGAACAGAGAACAAAAGGCATAAAACAGAGGCAAGAGCCGGAGCAGCCCGTGGAAAAAAATTATTAAGGCGAATATGTTTTCCGGTCCGGTCTTCAGGGTATGAACCTGATGATAGATTATTGATCAAATAACAGCCTCCCGATACGCTAACTTACCAAAAAACCTTGAAATATTTCAACTGCTGTAAAACTTCAGCCAGAACCTCCGGGTATTAAGCCGGAAACAGCTCTGCACTTTTATAACTCAGACAGTGCTGACGATCTCTTCGTAACTCGTCAGCCCCTCGGATGCTTTGATAAGCCCATCGTGGCGGAATGTGCGATATCCGATTTTTTCAGCAACCTGTTTGAGTTCATTCAGGGATGCCCTGGCAAAAACAGCGTCGCGAAATTCCGCTGAGGGAACTACAAGCTCAAATATGCCTATCCTGTTGTTATACCCTGTATGGCTGCAGGCTGGACATCCTGCGGACCGGAAGAGCCTGGGATGCTCTTTGCCTGTAACAGCCCGGATTTCCTCTGCAAGATCACGGGGCGGCTCATAATCTTCAATACATTCCTGGCAGAGCTTCCGGACCAGACGCTGACCGAGGATCGCGGTGAGCGCGGAAAAAAGCATGAATGGAGGCACATCCATTTCGAGCATCATGGCAATTGCGCCAATGGTATCATTAGACAAAAATCTGCCGAGGATGAGGGTCTTTGAAAGAGATGCGAGGAGGGTAGAGACGATTGCATCCCTTGTCATCATTTCTCCCACCATTAGTACATCTATATCCTGCCTGAGCAAAAAATGGAGCCCCTTCTCGTAGCTGTATCCCGCTTTTTCATTGGGTTGGCCCTGGCTGATACCGAGAAGCTTGTTTTTGATTGTTCTTTCAAACGTGAAAATCGATTTGTCCGGATTCTTGATATGGTTCAGGGCTGCATAAATAGTGGAACTCTTGCCGCTGTCCGTCTGTCCTGTAACCAGAATAAATCCCCTCGGATTCAGGAGCAATTCCTTGAAACTCCGGAGCATTTCCGGTGTAAATCCGAGCTTTTCAAGTTTCAGCTCCTCCTTTGAAAAAGGCTGCTGAAAGGTCAGAACCGTCCTCTCTCCATGAAGCGACGGGATGGTGGCGACATCTATATCGTAAAACTTCCTCATGGATCTGGCCCTGAAATATCCCTCACAGGGAATCAGCCGGTTCAGGATGTCCATGGAACTGAGGATCTTTAATCTGTTCACCACATTCTGCAGGAAATTTTTCGGGGGCTTTACCAGCAATCTCAGTTTTCCGCTGATACGCAGGTAGATTTCAAATGAATCCTCCTTTGGTTCTATATGGATGTGGGTGGCCTCCTTATCAATAGCCGCAAGGATAATAGCATTAACTAACTTGACCACGACTGTATCTTCCGCCTGTTGAAATGCCTTTTCAAGGTCCTGGTCAATAGCGCTCTGGTCGGCTTTGATAATTTCAAGATCACTTCCCTTTTGTATCTTCAGCGCATCTTCCCAGTTCACCGCCTTTTCAAACAATTCCCCGATCTTGCTGTTAAGAGATCTGATTGATGCAACTACAGGAATGATCTTATGACCTGTAATGTAAGCGAGGTCATCCAGAATGCTCAGGTCGCGCGGGCTTGCGGTTGCTACGGTAAGCGTTTTACCCTCCACGGATATGGGCAGGACAAGGTATTTTCTGATGACTTTCTCAGGGATTATATCTACTAATTCAGGGGTAGGCGAATAATTTTCAAGATTGATCGACGGAACATCAAGCTGCCGGCTCAGCAGTTGTTCAAGGTCCTCCTCGGAAATAAAGTCCATCTTCAGAAGGGTAGCGCCCAGCCTCTCACCCGTGCGTTTCTGCTCTTCAAGGGCCTCATCAAGCTCTGTTTGCGTAACAACGTTAAGCTCAAGTAAAAGTTCACCGATCTTATGTTTATCCCTCATTTTAACTCCCCGTGTCTTAATAATGTACTGTGTACCCCGATTTTTGAGTAACCTATTTTATTGTATCGGTATTTTCATAAGTTAACTTTATAATTCTGTTATAAAATGCGTTAAACTGAGAATATATGTTTGAGAGGCAATTTCGGAGTTCGCCAAAAAAGCTATCGAACCGGGTTGTAACCTCAGACAGGTCAAGAAGACCCAGGTCCGGTTTCTGCAGGAGAAAAGGGATTCCTCTCCTGAGAAGTTTTGCCCGTATTGCTGTTAACGGAAGGGTAGAGGTCATGATAATCGGTGAACAGGCATAAGCTGCCTGTATACTGTCCAGGGCACGTTTACCTGCCGGGTCTTCCCTGCCCACCCCGGGGAAAAAGGAAACGGCGTCTGCGACTATAATCTCAAGTTCCGGTCCATTTGACCGCTCAAGGGTTTTAAAGAGCTCTTCAAGGTTATTGGTTATAAAGAAATTGTATCCATATTTTTGAAACTGATTATCGAGGTGCACTTTCATTCGCTTGTTCTTTTCAAGAACCAGTACCCTCAGGGAAAGCTGTTTATCCGGCTTATGCCCTTCATCTTGAGCCAGCGCATTCTCATCCTGCTTCGATACAACAACAGCCTTTTTCGAATTCACCCTTTTTGCCTGTTTCCCTGATACTATGTTTTTCCCGTGACCTGCCTTACTAATGAGCGCAGCAGTCGCGGGTTCTGCTTCAGGATGACCCGGCACTGCATCATAAGGCAAATGGTCAAGAGCTTCTTTAAGGATGGAAGGTGTAATTATTTTCTCATTTGCAAGGTATCCCTGAACAAGCAAGGCATCACAAACCGTATTAATGAGTCTTGGCGTCCCCCCTGAAAAAAGGCCGATCACTTTAATTACCTCGCCGGGAAATACTACCGGGTCAGAAAGGCCGGCAGTAGATAGACGATACTGAATATATTCAGGGACCTCTTCTTTTGGAAGACTCTTCAGATGATAGATTGCGTCAGTTTGAAGCTTGATATGGTGAAGTGAGGAAAGCTTGCTCTGCAATTTCGGCAGTCCTGTAAGAATAACATTCAGAAGGCGCTTGCCTTTGTACTTAAGCTCGGAGAGCCGGAATGTTTCTTCGATAGTATCCCCATCCAGGTTCTGGGCCTCATCAACCACCAGGAGAGGCCTCTTTTTAGCAGAGTGCAGTTTTTTTAAACGGCCTTTCAATTCTTCACGCAAGGCATTAAGATCACCCTGGATTGACTTGACACCCAGACTCAGGAGAATCATCTGTAGAAGCTGAACACATGAATCAGCCGGGTAAAAAACCTGTATCACTTCAAATGCCGGACCCACGCCTTTAACAAAGCTTCTCAGCACAACTGTTTTCCCGGAGCCGATATCCCCGGTTAAGACAATGAGATTGTAATTTTTCCTGATGCCGGATGAAAGGAAGTCGAGGGCTTCTTTGTGGTAGCTGCCGAGGTAAAGATACCCGGTGTCAGAGGTGAGGTTAAATGGTCTGTCCCGAAGGCCGTAGAACTTTTCATACATATCGAACTCTAAGTGTATATCGGATAATTCAGAGGAAATCTTAATGGTAAGCGTGAACCGTGAACGGTTAACAGTTATTAGAAGAATGGTAATAGTTCAGCACCCCCGGTTAAGCTTATCATTGCCCACAAGACTGAACTGAAACCTTCCCCCTTTGGAAAAGGGGGATTAAGGGGAATTTTTCATTAAATAAGATTTTAAAAACTTCTCTATCAGAATATATCACTCAATACCTTTAATCCTACCTTGTTTTTATTGTAAAAAAAGACATTGAAATTATAAAAATCCCCCCTCGCCCCCCTTTTCCAAAAAAAAGGGGGGGTGAACTATTACCTAAAATTTTATCTTCACTCAAAGGATAATTTAAAATCTCCACTACAGGGCTTTGCAAAAGAGCTGGTTTGGGATCAGTTTCATTCTCCCAAGAACCTGTCTATGGTTCTTTAAGAATTTCAAGTTTTGTTTGTAACGGTTTGAAACCTTCAATGTGGATAAGAATCCCAGTGCATTGAAAATTCTCTATTGTTGAGTTTTTGAAAATTTCTAAAACGTACAATCTTTCATCCTATTATCTTCATCTTTGGTATGCGGAATCGATGTGAAATTTTAGACTATAATCTGCACTTCAATAAGTACTCTTCTTATATATATGTTAATTGAAAATCTATAATAATTGAGGAAAGATTAAATCTTTCGGCTAAAATTATTTCTAATCCCCATTAATTGTAGTATGATAAAAACACTATATTGCTATTGAATTCGGTTAGTTACAGGATTGGTAGTAGTATATATAGCCTGATGCTTCATCAATAGTGCTTCCATTTCTTGATTTTCCCAAAATCAAGATTGGCCAGTTTTCGTAACATCACTGTTCAGGGGGGTGTATTTATATCGTTGTTACATCCTTAGCATTATGAAAGATAGACATCCTCCCCTCTCATATGCTATATTCTTATGAGAAAGAGTTTGTAATTTTTAATACTAGTCAAACAAATTGCTCTATGAATAGAAATATTTTATTAGTTGAACCTTCATATAAGACCAAATTCCCTCCTCTGGGTCTTATGAAAATATCAGCCTATCATAAAGCTCTTGGTGACAAGGTTACATTTCACAAAGGAATAGTTAAAGATATGTCTTGGGAGTCATGGGACCGTATATATATTACCACTCTTTTTACCTTTTACTGGAAAGCAACAATTGACACAATAAATTATTACAAAGATATTGTTCTCAGAGGAGACCCATCGCGATTATATGTAGGAGGAATTGCTGCTACTTTAAAATCAACTAAATTATATGAGGACACTGGAGTAACAAATATTATAAGAGGCGTTTTAGACCACTCCAAAATCCTAGATAAAGACAATTCCCTCATAGTAGATAAGATGATACCAGACTACTCTATCCTTAATTATCCAAATCACGATTATAATTTAAAAGATAGTTATATGGGCTACGCAACGAGAGGGTGCCCCAATAAGTGTAAATTTTGCGGAGTAAATACACTGGAGCCAAAGTTTATTGATTACCACGGGATAAAACCATTAATTGAAGGAATAAAAAGTAAATTTGGCGAGAAAACACATTTAGTGCTTCTTGATAATAATGTCCTTCATTCAAAGAATCTAAAAAAAATTATTAAAGACATAAGAGATGTAGGTTTCGAGAAAGGAGCCAAACTAAATAATAAACTTCGACGGGTTGATTTTAATCAGGGAGTAGATGCCAGATTACTAACAGAAGGAAAAATAAAACTAATGTCAAAAATTGCTATACATCCCTTACGTATTGCATTTGACAGCCTCAAGCTTAAAAAAACATATGAGAAAGCTGTACGTTTAGCAGCTAAGCATGAAATACTGAACCTCTCAAATTATATTTTATACAATTTTAATGATTCGCCGGATGATTTCTGGGAAAGATTACATATTAATATTGATTTAAATAAAGAACTTGGCACTAAGATTTATTCTTTTCCCATGAAATATATACCATTAGAAAATGAGGACCGCAATCATGTTAGCGATAACTGGAATTGGTATTTCTTAAGGAATGTTCAGAGAATACTTAATGTAGTTAAAGGTTCTGTAATGCCTGGTGAGGATTTTTTTTATCGTGCATTCGGTGGCTCATCAGAAAAATTTTATCAAATTTTACATATGCCAGAACGCATATTGATGTATCGTTCACGAGAAGCAGGTGTTAAAGAAAAAGCGTGGATTCGTCAATTCAAACGTTTGACAAAAAATCAACACATGAAACTGCTTGAAATTCTTAATAAGTGCAGAAATGAAAAAAAGTTAAAGGAACAATATATCAAAGAAAAAGAAGGTAAAATAAAAGCTATTTTAGAGTTCTACTTCGCCGAGGATGTATCGCCTTTGCCTTTATATCAAAAAACAGTTACATAGGATAGATAAGGAGTTTTCACATTGAAAAAACAAAAAGAGCAGTCATTTGAAACAGGAATCTACTTAATAGAAACACTAACCTCAGGAATGTATAACAACCCTCTGATGATATATCGTGAATACATACAAAATGCCGTTGACTCAATAGACAATTCATCTAATAATGGCTCAGAAAAAACAAATAGTAAATATAATATTGACATTAAATTAGACCCTATTAATAAATCAATACTTATAGGTGACAATGCACATGGTATTTGCTCAAAATTGGCAAAAGACTTCTTAAGCACTATAGGTAGTAGTGCAAAGACAGGAACAGCAGCCAGGGGATTCCGTGGCATAGGAAGACTTGGTGGAATAGCATTTTGCGATAAAATTACATTTACAACTTCGTCCCCAGGACAAAAAACAGTGTCAAAGCAAATATGGGATTGTATAAGGCTAAGAGAAGTATTAGGCAACGGCAACGGGAAAAAAAGCAATATGAGTAACGTACTAGAAACAACCGTAACTTTTAAACAATCGCGCGCTGAAAAAAAAGACAATACATATTTCACAGTTTTACTGGAAGGTGTTTCAAGCTATAGAAATGTTTTACTTGATATACAAAAAGTAAGAAAATATCTCACTGAAGTTGCCCCTTTACCTTTTAACAATTCAGAATTCAGTTATGCCTCTCAGATTGAAAAATATTTAAAATCAAATGTGGCAGATTATAGAACATATACAATAACTCTGAACGGTCAAAGACTATACAAACCTTATACAAATGAAGTGCCAGTAATGAAAGGTCGTAATGATAGATTAACAGGAGTCCGACTAAATAAATTAGAGACACCTATCAAAGAATTATTAGCCGTATACTGGATAGCAACACGAGAGCAAATGAAAGGCGCACTATGTCGTGGGGATCTGCGAGGCGGTATTAAGGTAAGAGTTGGAGATATATTGCTTGGTGATTCACACTTGTTGAATCAGTACTTTCGTGAAGCTCGATTTAATCATTACTGTGTAGGAGAGATCCATATTGTTTCTGATAAGCTGATTCCTAACGGTCGTCGAGATGATTTTATTGATAATGATTATAAGGCTGTTTTTTATCGAGAAATAGAAAGAGTAATAGGATTACTTCTATCAAAAGAAATTCGAGAAAAATCTAGGGAACCATATCGCGGACCTGTTAGTAAATTACAAACATCAAAACCTGCTAACCTCCCTCAAGCCAAACAAAAGGGTCACAAAATTAATAGTGATAAGTTGGATAGCATAATTAATGAAATCTTTGCCCAATGTAACGATTGTTCGAAAGCTGAGAAAATAGCTCAATTAATTAATGAACAATAACGTTCCGGTTTAATTATTTACCTTCTAACCATCCAATAATCCTATTACGAATCCCAACTTTAGCTTCAAATTTGCTAATAAATTTTTTTCTATTATTAAACCTTTCTTTAACCTCTATAGGGAATTCACTTAACTTATCTACTTCATGAATAACATTAGCAAGCAATCTAATTCTGTTCTGTGTAACATTATCAATATCTACCCACTCATTTACTCTTATAAATTTATTGATAGAGTATGTGTCTTTCTGATTCTCTTTTTTTAATCGTTGAATCTTACTTTGGGTGTAGTAAATTTCGTTATACCCTTCTCCAGGGCCATAGTTAATAGTATTTCTACGATCTGATTCATAATAATTGTTATTACTTTGAAGAGGTACGCATATAAAATAAAAAATATGAGGTTTGTAATCAAAGTTTTGAAATAGAGAGTAGAATTTATCCCATACAACCCGGTGCAAACCATTATTAGATATTTTTCGCACTTTATATTTATTGGCAGAATCATTCTGAATTTCAATACCTTTATTACCGATTTTTGAAAAACCGTGTTCGTGAAGTCTTATTAAGCCAGAGATTGAATAATAATTTGCATAATACTGTGTTACAGCAGCCCATGAGAAATGACCACTGTTCAATAATTCTCTGCTGATAATGTATTGATATATTGATTTATCTAAATAAAGATTTACTTCTTTATAGAAAGATTTTTTTAAATCACTTAAAGAAAAACTTTGGAATGACTTTGTTATCGATGAAGGCGGAACGTAAGGATTTTCTCGTATAGCATCTTTAATAAATTTGTTATGGACACCGCTTACAGACATGAATTTATTAATAATTTTATAAACCATAGTTAAAGTGTAATAGTTGGAACTTTAGTTTGACTTCTTGCATCTTTAAGTCGAGAGGATAACTCTTCTATAACTCTTTCTACTCCAGCTTTGCCAGAGACACCTTTTAGTGGACCACTACTTGAAAAGTCATAGTTTTTTATTGGGTTCAGAATTTTCATAATCGAATCAATTTTGAAATCACTATATGTACTTAAACAATGTTGTAATACAATTGGCAATAAAGACATAAGTGCATAAAATCCCATTGTTTTTGTTAATAAGGAATTTTTACTTCCCCAATCATCGGGGAATAAAGTTTTAATGACTTTAAAATAATTTCTAAGTATTCCGTATTGCTCTTCCTCAGTATAAATTATCAAAGGCGCCCTTTTTTCTTCATCTAATAGAGGTTTTAAATTGTTAACAAAAGCACTTTGAGAAATAAAACCTTTACCTACTCCTAGCATCTTTATCTGATCAAACCAAGGAGAATCAGAATCGCTATTAAGTTTCTTAACTAATTCGTGAGCTCTTTCATCTAAAAAACTTGCGTCTCTTACTAAATCAATAAGATCATAAATAAGAGATGTATTTACTCCTTTTTGGGTTGAGTTGATAATTCTGAATATTTTTGCCTGATCAGGGAGGCTTAAATTTTCAAATGCAACTACCATTATATCAATAGCTTTTTTGCTAAGAGATAAGCCATAAAGTCTATGTTGCCCATCTATAACCCACGCTATGTTTTCTTTTATATCAAAAGTTAACGTATGTTTCTTAGTATCATATTTAATTGGTTTTTCGAAATTAAGAAGTATATTGTTGGGAATGACTCCTTTTGACTCAAACACATAATCATGAATATCTCGGGCTCTGCTTTCAGAAAGATTGCGCTGGTATCCTTGAGATTTATTTTCAAACCTCCTACTTACATACGCAATTTCATAAAGCAGTTTTGAATCAATAGTGAAGATATAAAATTTCCAATTGTTTTGTTTAACTTGGATAGCCTGAAATGTTTTTTTCATTGTAACTCTCCATTAATTTTGAAATCCAATTAATTATAAGTTTGATTAAGAACTCTCTACTAAAAGAACCAAAAGACTAATCCCCCTCAATTCTTTTAGATCTATAGAAACCGTTAAACGCATTTATCCAGACGGGAACTTATTGATTTTTAAGAATATATCGAAACGTGAGGTTTGTCAAGAATAGAATAGAGGAACACATGAGCAAAAGAGCATCTCAATTATCAATACACACAGGTGAGTGTCTTGCCTGACTGCGGCTTTATATCGCTAATTCTCATTATTAAATAATTTCCGTAAAGTGCAAATTCTGGTAGGAAATCCTCAATCTTGATGTTCCTGTTAAACCTGAAGCTAACATAGATTAATTTACAATAGTAGTGTCTTTCAAAATCATTCATAAGCAGGTGTACCTTTCAGAATCATGCTGTATAGAATCTGAGGATTACCGATTGTAAGCGTAATTTTCGGAGAGAAATTTCCAGTTTTGTTTATTACGGTATGAAACCTTCCGTTTAGATCAGAATTCTGGAACATTGAGTATTCTCTATAGTCAGTAATTATAATTTTGTCTCAGAATGCAAGATAATTTATGGAAGCAAACAAATATTGTTTTCCCTCAAGACATCATTAAAGATGTTATTTGCTTTATAGATATCATTACAAAATGCCTGTTATCCCGTTAGGAAATCATAAATTATCAACAAAAAAACTTGTTAATTGGCTGGATACTTGTATAATCTTGTAGATATACGAAAAGTATCGAAGATTTAACCCATCTATGAATATTGAAAAATTAGAAAATAATATCCAGTCGCTTGTAACGAATCTGAACGAAAAAACGTTCATCTATGACCTGTTGCTTGTATATGGACAGCCAAAGTCCTCCATCACCCGGTTACAAAAGGGTGACTATAACCTCTCAAAAATTCCGGGTGAAATTCTCTGGAAAAAGAAGCTCTTTTTTAAAGAAGAGACTGCTATTGATCTGCACGAACTCATTGACAAAGTAAAAAGCGACCCTGCCATTATCAGGCACCATCCTCGTTTCATTATTGTTACCGATTTTAAAACTCTGCTATCGGTTGACACCAGGACTGAAGATACGCTTGATATCCCCGCTCATGACTTGACAAAACACTTTGATTTCTTCTTGCCCTGGGCGGGAATGGAGAAATCACAGTTCCAGAGTGAAAACCCGGCGGACATCAAGGCGGCAGAACGTATGGGACGGCTCTACGATCTTATTCTGGAAGACAACCCTGCCGGGAATGATCGTGACAGGCACGCGCTCAACATCTTCCTCTCCCGCCTGCTTTTCTGCTTCTTTGCTGAAGATACCGACATCTTTGCTGACAACCAGTTCACCAACGCGGTGGCATCCCATACTACTGAAGACGGCAGCGATCTTCAAGCCTATCTGCAGAAGCTCTTCAAAGTGCTCAGCCTGCTTGAGCGATCCAGCTTCCCGCAGTTTCTGCAAGATTTTCCATACGTCAATGGCGGGCTGTTTGCCGACGAATACCCCGTTCCAATGTTCACCGCAAAATCGAGAAAGATCATTATCGAGTGTGGCGCGCTTAACTGGAAGGCGATCAACCCTGATATTTTCGGCTCCATGATTCAGGCCGTGATCCATAACGACCAGCGTGGCAGTATGGGAATGCACTACACCTCGGTGGTAAATATCATGAAGGTGATTGAACCACTGTTTCTCAATGATCTTTACGCTGAATTGGAACAGGCGGGAAACAACAAGACCAAACTGACAAAACTTTTGGACCGGCTTTATCACCTGCGCATCTTCGACCCTGCATGTGGTTCCGGCAACTTTTTGATTATTGCTTACAAGGAGCTTTGCAAGCTGGAGATTGAGGTTTTTAAGCGGTTGTATGGCAAGCAGATATCGTTTCGATTTACCAGCAAAATCAACCTCTCCCAATTCTACGGCATTGAACTGGATGACTTCGCCCATGAGACCGCCAAGCTTTCATTGTGGCTGGCAGAGCATCAGATGAACATCGCTTTCAAGGAGGTGTTTGGCAAAGCACGACCCACACTGCCGTTGCAGGATGGGGGGCATATTGTTTGTGGCAATGCGACACGGCTGGATTGGGAGAAAGTGTGTCCGAAAGATGAGGGGTATGAGATTTATATTTTGGGAAATCCGCCTTATATTGGTTTCCAAAATCAAAACGAAGCGCAAAAGAAAGAAATAATCTCGGTATTTAAAGGGTTTAAAAATTTTAAGCGTATCGATTATATAGGCTGTTGGTTTAAAAAAGCTGCCAATTATATTGAGGGTACTGACAGTGCATTTGCATTTGTGTCTACAAATTCAATCTGTCAAGGTGAGCAAGTATGTCTCATTTGGCCATATTTATTTTCAAAGGGCATGGAGATATTTTTTGCGCATCAATCTTTTTCATGGGGTAATAATGCAAAAAATAAAGCAAAGGTTACCTGTATTATTGTTGGATTAAAAAACACCAGAAGAGTAAAAGGTAGATATATTTATACTGACTCAGTAAAAAAAATGGCTAAAAATATTAGTCCTTATTTGATTGATGCTGATACAGTAATTATTGAACCAAGGAATAAGCCAATTTCCAATATAAGTAAAATGAGCATTGGCAATGTTCCATTAGACGGAAATAATTTCGTAACATCTCAAAAAGTTGAGGAAGGAGAGCGTAGACGCATTAAATGATCCAAAAGAGATATGGCATTAAGACTCCCTATTCGATCGTTAAGATATAGCCAAAAGGAGATGTTCAATTTTCGGGATGTTTTTTTAAGGCTTGTGAAAGTATCACGGCATTTTCTGCCGGCATCACTGCGGGTTCCCCCACTGACTTTGCGTCGTTTGACATATTCCCGAATATCTGTTTCACTTGCATTGTTATGAAGGGGGATTTCCGGTCGGTCCAAGACCAGAAGAAGTTCAGCTTTATTTTTGTACAAACGTTTCAG
>CAJVYT010000029.1 GCA_913009765.1 uncultured candidate division Zixibacteria bacterium | reverse complement strand
GTTGGTTATTACTTTGCCGAGTGAGTTTTCAGCCAAATCTCTCGATTCTGTTGAACTTATCGACGACTATAAGCATATTAACTACACTATTCAAACAATCGATAGTGATTTACAGTCATTACGTATTTATCTAAACAGAGATAAGTCCTTTGGTTCTTTTGATGATGACGATGACTACCCGTCTGATACAACTCTACCAATCAGTGTTACTGTCAAGCTGTCAAAAATACAGAATCCTACCAAAAAAGGAGATTATCAATTCTCTCTATTTGGGCTTCGGGATAATCAGAAAATTGCTATCGGACCGTTATTGTCAGAATCTTTTACAATTACTTCAGCTTCTATTTATTCAATTATGGTAACGCCATCTGAAGATATTTCTATAAAAGCAGGAACAACACAACCATTTTCGGCATCAGCTTTTGACCAATATGGTAATAAAATTGATGGTACAGTCTTCCAATGGAGTATTTTTGAATGTGTTAATTGTATAGGACAATTTAGTGATTCATCTTTGTTTGTTACTCGAGTTGGTGAAGGAGTCGCCCAGGCAACAGCTGGCGGAGTGAGCGGTCTTTCAGGGCAAATCACAGTTACTCCCGGCGATTTATCTCGAATGACTTTGCAAGTAAGGGACACTCAATTTGTCGGAAATATAATAAATCATAATGCTGCTGTTATTTTATATGATACATATAATAATTTAAAGACGGATTATAATCTTTCAGAAACCCCGATAGAATTGGTTCTTTCAGGCGGGGAACTCAGTAATTATCTGCTTGATAATAATGAGTTTCAAGTTGGCGGTGTTGTTCGTATAAAAGATTTTGAAGTTTTGTATGAGGGAGTTTCAGGCGAATTTTCTCTCTATGCTGATAACGGGGCGGTCTCATCAAATATTGTGAATGTGAATTTTAATAATTATGATATATTAGATGTCCAAAATGTTAATGGGGAAACAGTCAGTTCAGTTTTTGCCGGTCATACAACATCAGCAACAATTTTGATTCAAAGTAACGGTAATCTCAAAGCCGACAGCCTGATTGCTCTATCAGTTTATTGGCAGTCTATGCCTGAATCGTTAGTTACTATTTTAGTTAATCCGCCTGAGGTAGGAGTCGTAGGCGAGTTGGATATTGAGCTACCGATTTATACGCAAGCAGGTTTTTCTGATGAATTAGTAGTTATGGCTCAAACAAAATTTTCATATCAAGGAGAAATTTTTATAACACAATCTGAAAAAAGATTTTCAGTTGATGTTTTAGATATTTCGCAATTAAAATTAGTGGACAATTCCTTTAAGCCCGATACGATAATATATAAAATTCCAATTGATATATCATTTGAGGTACAGGCTGATGGGTTTGCTCAATCAATTGATTCCACACAGCTTATGATTACTTTATCTGATAAAAGCACTCAAACAGTCATTGCTGACCTATATCGAGGGAACCCAGTACCTATATCAGTTATTGAAGGTGTTATCAGTTATGGGAATATACCGGCTGATTTAAGTTCTGAAAATACATTTTCAAATGGCTGGTATGATGTTGTGATGGATTATCGTATTTTTTCAGCGGGAAATATGTTGACTCTATCGGAACCGGTTGTTGATTCAATCTATATCTATTTTGATAATGGGATTTCTCTTGTAGAGGGCTCTTTGACTCCTAAAATTGTTTATGCCGGCACAAATGTATCTTTTGAATTTCAGTTGAATGTTGAAAGCAGCATGCCGTATCTTTTTCATGGAAGTTTATCACAGTTTAAAATATATGATGGCTCATTTTCTTCTTCTACAAATCTTTTTTTAGATAGAGATTCTTTATATCCGGGGGAGAATGTTTTAAGATCGGCTTCGATTTCAATTCAGCCGGAACAAGTTGGGTCAGATTTAATTGCTGAAGCTACTGTTAAGTTTTGCCTACCGGGAATGACTGATACGCTGACGTATATTATAACTTTTGATTCTTTAGTCCAAGTATTAGAATTACCTTTGGTTCAAATAATTGATCTGGAAGTTATTGCACCAAACGCACCAATAGTGAACAGTTCACAGGAAATTAAGTTTAAAGCAGCTGTTGCCAATCTTTCATCAAATGTATTAGACTCGGTAAAATTAGAATTAAAAACAATTGATGGTTTGTCCCAAATAGTTGAACCGATAAAAGTAGCTTATGATATACAGCCGTTTGATACTGTCTTTTTGTTTTTTGATGTTACCGCAGCATCTTCGGCACAGAGTTTACCTGAAAGTTTCAGAGTTGATTTATATGATAATTCATTAGGTACAACCGATCCAATAAATAATTCGGCATTTCTTATAATAGAAGATGCCGCTTTGCTTGAAATTTCTTATAGGATAAATGGGTTAGAAAATACTGAGGGAGTTGTTGTGAATCAGGGAGAGCAGGTTCATATCCAATTAGATGTTGAAAACCATGGTACGGCTGACGTAAATGACGGCAGCTATGAGTTTATAGTAAACGGATTAAATGTAAATCAGCCCGATACTTTCACCGGTTCATTCTGTTCCGATTCAACTTTGGATTTTAGTTTTACCGCTCCGCTATATGATACTCTGCTTGAGTTTAATTTTTCGGTAGTGGAAACTCCATTAGATATTAATTATAATGCTCCTGCAAAAATCGTAAATGAATCTTTCGGATTTTCTGTTTTATCAGTTTCGAGTGATGCTGAAGTAATTATGGAAGCAGTATTTTTGGGAACAAATCTTGTACTGCCGGGGCGTTCAAAAGAGTTGTTTGAACTATCTATTACAAATAACAGTAATTCTGCATTAAACTCTATTCAAATGGAGTATCTTGACTTAAATATTTTCTCACCATTACATGAATCAATTAATGTTCGGGAAGTCATTGATGTCGGAGGTACCTATTTTACAGAAAATGACAAAAAAATAACATCAACGACAGCCGGTGGAAATGAATTGATGTTTTGGTTTTCTGATTTTATCATCGCACCTCAAGAGACAAGAACGATTCGCTTAGTCGCAGAGTTTAAAGAATCATCACACAAAGAATTACTTCTTGAGTTATTACCGGCGGATTCTAAAGCAACATATATTGATGGTCCCAATATGGGACAGAATGTAATAATTAAATCTATATATAATGGAGATGAAATCCTTTCGTATCATGTTGTTTTTAAAGGGAGTAGTTTAGACGAATCTTTTGTTATTGAAAATAATCCTTTTAACCCTACCGTAAAACCGGTGCAATTCGTGTTTGAACTTACTGAAGATGCTCCTGTTGAATTTCAAATGTTTACATTAACGGGGGAAGAAGTGTATAGAAAATTTTATTCCGCAGGCTCAATAGGGGCATCAGTAGGTGAAAATATTATAGAATGGGACGGACGCAATAATTCCGGCGAGATTGTTTTAAATGGTGTATATATAGCCTCTATAATAAATAAGCTTTCGGGTGAATATGCACGAATTAAAGTAGCGGTGGTGAAATAATGCAATTTCTTAAAATTATATTTGTTCTGTTTTTTATAATGATTTCAACCGCTTTTGCCGGAGATGCCGGTCAAGAAACACCATTTTCAATTGGTGCAGGTGCCAGAGCATTGGGTATGGGGGGCGGTTTTATTTCACTTGCCGACGATGCCTCTGCTATCTATTACAATCCCGCCGGTTTACCTAATCTGAATTATCATGAATTCTCCTTTATGCATATTGAATTATTTGAGGGTACCTCTTATAATTATGCCGGATGGGTATTTCCTGATTCTAAATTAGGCGGAGTAGGTATCGGTTTTTTCAGAATTGGCACGGATGATATTGAAGGAAGATCAGATTTTATTTCGGGTAACACATTTGGATATTCGGAAAGTCAGATTCTATTTTCTTACGGTCAAACATTAGGGGATAATTTTTCAATGGGGGGGAGTTTCAAAATTGTGAACCAATCGCTCGATTCCTTATCAGATTATGGTTTAGGGCTTGATGTCGGTCTCTCTCTGCAATTGTCAGAACACATTTCAAGTGGATTGATTTTCAGAGATATTGTTCCATCTGAATTAAAATTAGCTGCAGAAACTGAGACCGCACCTATTACTTTAGCAGGTGGAATTGGTTTTAAAAATATATCATTACATGAAAAATCTATATTAACAGCAGCAATTGAACTTGAAAAAATAGAAAATAGAACAATAAAAGTACATACGGGGGGAGAACTTCTTTTTAATCAGACGTATGCTTTACGTACCGGCTATGATAAAGATAATTTTTCATTTGGTGCCGGTATAATTATTAACAGAATTAAAATTGATTATGCCTATAAAATAATGGATAATATCAATGATTCTCATCGGTTTTCGCTTTCGTTTTTAATAGGAACCTCTGTGAAGGATAAAATCCTGAAAGAGAAAAAACTTGTCGAATCACGAGGAACAACATTACTTGCTGAAGAACGCTTGAAACAATTTGAGTTTTACAAACAAAAGGCTGATACATACAATAATAGTTTCCAACTTGATTCCGCTTTGGTTTATTATCAGAGAGCGTTAGCATTTGATGAGCATAATGAAGAGATTATCGGAGTGATTGCTGCTATAGAAAATTCAATTAACATTCAGGTTAAAACAGAACAGCAGTATAAACAGCATCGTCAGGAAGTCGAAACAGCACGTGTAACCTATTTGGCACAGGCTCAAAGTTTTTATGAGAAGCATTATTATAATGCTGCCTTAGATATGCTGCAGCTGTCATTAGACGTATCACCCGATTATTCCGAAGCATTAAATCTAAAGTCTCGAATTGAAAACGATATTAAAAACGAGCTTCAAAAAAACTTTTCAGATGCTGCAGAAGCTGAAAAAAGCGGAAACAATATAGAAGCTGTCATAGCGTATAATAAAATTATTGAGATAGACCCTGAAAATAAGAAGGCACTGGAAGCTATTTCCCATATAGCTGAAAATATCAATATTGCCCAACAGCTTAATAGTGGAATTCAATTATATAATAATAAACGGATAAGAAGTGCCAAAAAGACTTTCGAAGCTGTTTTACTGCTTGATAATGAAAATCCGGTTGCGATAGAATATCTCAAAAAGATAAGCACATCATCAGTAAAAGAAACAACCCTTGATGATTTACATTCTAATAAGAAGATTTGGGGATTGTATTTGGATGGTCTCAAATATATGCGTGACAATCAATATCAAAAAGCTATCGATGTTTGGAAATTAGTTTTAAAAGAATACCCGAATAATATCAATACAATTAACAATATAGAACAAGCGAAGCTTAGATTGTCATCTGAAAAGCCAAATTAAATGTAATTACACACATAATTTTAACATAGCTCTGAGAGGGTAATGTTTAGGCGACCGATAAAAGAAATCAACGCAGAATTTAAAGCCGAAGAAAAATACTTAGACAGTATTCAGAGAACGGTAAGAGAAAGCTGTGTTGCCGCATCAATGAGCAAAAAAGATATAGCAGCGGTACTGCTTGCCATTGAAGAGGGAGCTACTAACATAATTCGTCATGCTTACCTGTATGAAAAAGGTCTTATGCGGGTACGGATTGTTATATATAAAAAGATGGTTGTTTTTTCTTTAATTGACTATGGAAGGTCTTTTCAGCCAGATAATTCAGGAAAAGTAGATTTACAGAAATTAGTAGAATCAGGACGAAAAGGCGGGTTGGGCTTTTACATGATTCAAAAAATTATGGATTCAGTGGAATATATATCGACTGCCAGCTTTAATGAACTGCGGATGATAAAGCGAATTCATGAAGATAAACAAAAGGGGAGACCGTTTCTCAGGCGGATGCTGACTCTTAGGTTTAAGTTTTCATTTTGGACTTTTATTATAGTATCAATGATTATAGGAGGCTCAATATATTATTTCGACCATGAAATCTCTGCCGGTATGTATCGTCATAAACATGAAACTGTCCAAGCATTAGGGACTACCATTGCAGCTCAATCAGCAGGGTACCTTATAAACAACCGGTCAGATGTTGAGTTTGATGAGTTGATTGTCAGCTATACACTTGCCAACCCTGAACTCCGATTAGTTGTGTTAACAGATGCAAATAAAATGATTCGGGCACATTCTGATGATATTTTAAATATTAGGAAAAAATATAAAGTTCCTAAAGGTATTCTTGGTGACAAATACAATACTCCACAACCGTATCTTGTAAATAATGAAAAAGTTGAATATCTCGTTGTTCCTGTTGAATTAGGACACAAGATTATCGGGAAAGTTCATATTGTATACTCCACTGAAAGTATTTACTACCAACTTGCCAAAGCTCGAAAGCAAATAATTATATTATCCGTAATATTACTTCTGTTTGGTGTTGTAGGAATTTATCTTTTGTCGGATTATTTTGTAAGTCCTATTCTGAAAATAACACATCGTATTCGACGGTTTACATCAGGTGATTTAGAAACGGAACTTCCACTTGAAGGTGCTGAAGAGTTTTTTGAGATTTCTAAAGCATTTAATCAAATGATAACCCGTTTGTCTCAAGACAGAAAAAATATTGCTGCCAGAGAAAAAATGGCAAAAGAAATCGAAGTAGCCTCACAGATTCAAAAAACACTTTTACCTCACAAACTACCGGTAATATCAAATTTAGATGTTGAGACATTTTATAGAGCGGCTTCAATGGTTGGTGGTGATTTGTATGATGTGTTTAAAGTTACTGATTCTAAATATTGTATGGTGGTTGCTGATGTCTCCGGTAAAGGAGTGCCGGCTTCACTTGTTATGTCAATGCTTCGCACGGTCATACAAATATATGTGAAGCAGATGCTTTTCCCAAAAAAGATTATTGTCTCAGTAAATGATTATATGAAAAAAAATATTCCTCCGGGTATGTTTGTTACAGTTTTTCTCTTGATGTATGACAGTACTGACAACTCAATTCAATATGTTTCAGCAGGGCATAATCCTATGGTGTATTTTAATTATTCATTAAATAAGATTGAAGAATTAAATCCAAAAGGGATGCCGGTTGGGCTTCCGACAAGGGAAGATGATAAGTTTGAAAATTCAATTATTGAAGAAAAACGAATAATGCAGGATAATGACTGTTTTATTGTTTTTACTGACGGAATAACTGAAGCACCGAATAGGGAAGGTAACCTCTTTGGAATTGAACGTTTAAAAGATTTAATTTTTACAATTGTAAACGATACAGCTATATCAATGACAGAACTTACGGATAAAATTATTGATGCGATTGATGACTACACCGGTTTTAATAAAGCAGTTGATGATATTAGTTTTATCGTTGCAAAAAATAAGCAGAAAACTATAAAAGCTTCAACAGAAGATACAAAAGAAAACAGCAGCAGCCTACATATGAAAAATATCAATGCTGATTTTTCTGATTCAGAGAACCATTAAAAAATTCACTTGCCAATTTCATGGAAAAGATATATCCTGTTAGATATGTAAATAGGAATAGTTCATGGATAGTATTGCAATATCATTAAAAGAAAACAGCACAAAAGACATTTCCGAAATTCGGGTCGACGGAGTTATTGATACTCTAACTGCTTCAGAACTTGAGGAAGTTATCGAATCTCTCTTAAAGAGAGACCGTTTTAAAGTGATTGTCGATTTAGCAGGAGTAGATTATATCTCTTCGGCTGGATGGGGGATTTTTATCTCTCATATCAAAGATATGCATGAAAATGGCGGCGATTTGAAACTTGCAAATATGATTGCCAATGTTTCTGAAATTTACGAACTTCTTGAATTTGACAATGTTTTACAGGCGTATGCGTCTTTAGAAGATGCTCGGGAAGGTTTCGGCGATACTGACTTTTCTGATAAAGTAAAAAAAAAAGACCAACGATAACTAATCTGATTGTCTCAGAAGCAAAACCTTCCGAACCTCATAATTCAGTAAAGATATTCCAAGAGAGAAAAATCACAGAAAATGATTCATTAGAATCTTCTGTTCTAAAAGTAGTAAAAAATGATCCCTTTGCATCAATCGGAGAGATTACGTATGAAATCAATTTAGCCAGTGATTCTTTACAGGCAGGTTGGTGGAGAGTTTTTATTATCCTCAAAAGAAATAAACTGCTTCGACGCAGGTCACGTTTTAGGTACGGACGAAAATTCTATTAATGGTTTTAGTTGACAGTTTCACTTTAAACCTTATATTTTACTAGATAGTTTTAATATCAAATACAGAGGAATCAAAGTATGACCGTCGAATTTTCATTGATACTGATGCTTCTCTTGTGTGTTGGAATTCTTGCAGTTTTACTCTATAGAAGAATCAAGAGCGAAAAAAATCGAGCAGCATTTATTCGAGAATTATCAATGCATGAACTAACTGATTTTATGCAAAAAAACTCCTTAGACGGTTCTATTTCTGCTGTTGCCAGACAATTTTCTGATATTTTAAAAAGCACATTTGAAATCGAGTATATTATTTTCCTGCGTAAAAAAAGAGGCATGCTGGAACTGAATTATTATCATGGTATTAAATCTTTTAACCGAATTGATTTTAAAATTGACTATTCTGCGGAACTGATGAACGTATTAAAACAAGATTTTTTCCCGCGAGATATCTCTCTTATAAAAAAGTTTTTGACCAATACATTTATTAAAAAAATTGAAAACTTTCAGATGGATAAGTTTTTTCCTCTGTTTTGGAGAGACAATCTCTACGGATTTTATATAATAAAAAGTAATAAAGCAACTAACGCCGATTCATTTAATTTGGTTATTGCTCAGTTAGCTCAGTCTTTAGCGGCTGCTTATCATATTAAGTGGCATGAGTCAAAGCTTGAGCAGTTGTATCAACGGATACATGATACAAAAATATCAACTCATGTTATCGAGGGAGACCGTCAGGTAGAACGTGTATTGAACTTGATCAAGCATAAAAAGACCGATGCTATCATTCCACAAATTATAAATTCGCTTCTCGAAACATCTCAAGTTGAAAATCTTATCTTTATCTATGATACAAAGGATCTCAGTTCTACGGAGTTGTTGTATGCCGGAAAGCAGCCGACTAATTTACCTAACCCAAACAGTTCTGAACTGCATACTCTTACTGATATGATAGATGTAAAAGCAATTTTATCCATAGAAGAGCTATCATATAAAACTTCCGACAAATTATTATGGATGGAAAACTTAAAGAATAACAATATCAATTTTGTTACATCTTTCCCTCTTTCCAGTAAAAGAAAAGGTTTGCTTGCGTGGAAACAAAATGGAGAGTCGGCAGAAATTAATCAAAGAATAGATATGTATAAAAAATATCTTATTGATATTTTTGAAAATGTTGAAGAGTTGGAATCTCTTGAGGAATTGTCTTATACAGATAATCTTACAACGCTTGCTAATCGACGTTATTTTTATAAGCGAATGCATGAAGAACTCAATAGAGCTGAACGGTATAACCGTAAACTCGCTCTAATAATTTTTGACATAGATGAGTTGAAAAAGATAAATGACACGTATGGTCATCAAGCAGGTGATGCGATAATCAGGCAGATTGGGAAGATTTTAAAAACCTCTGTTCGTACTATTGATGTTGTGGCAAGATACGGCGGCGACGAATTTTGTATTATTATGCCGGAGGCTGACAAAGACACTTGTATGAAATTTGTGAAAAGACTTCAAGAAAAGATTGTAACTGCTACATTTGGTTTGGAACAAGCAAAGAAGTCTATCTCTTGTACTATATCTATGGGAGTTTCAATCTACCCTGATCATGCTGAAAACTGTAAAAAGCTGCTGTATGCTGCTGATATGGCTCTTTTAAAAGCAAAAGAATCCGGCAGAAATAGAGCTTTGTTAGCTTCTTCTTCGGTCCAAACTGAATAATATTGTCACATCAAATCGAGTTTTAAACTTTACAGGTCAGTTAGGGGAGATTATATTAAATTAATAATATTAAATGCCGATTTTAGCTGTATGGAATCGTATAAGGGAAAACATTACTCCATAAGGGTTTTTATGAAAAGGATTTTCAATATTTCACTATTAGCAGTATCTTTGTTATTGCTGTTACAAACAGCAATAAATGCCCAGGAATATAAAATAGGTGCCGGAGATATTTTAGAAGTGCGTTTTTGGCAGGATGCCACTCTGAATACGAATGTTCGAGTTGCTGAAAATGGTCAGGTTACTATCGACATTATTGGCGAAATAGATGCTGCCGGCAAAACAACATTGGCTTTACAAAATGATATAGTTCGTCAAATGTCGAGATTGAATGCCCGTATTTCACAAGTAGTAGTTCGGGTTATTGAATTTAATTATCAGCATGTTTTTCTCAAAGGACAAATAGTTACTTCGGGTAAACATACATTTGAAGTAATACCGGATTTATGGACAATCATTAACGAGGGGGGAGGTATAACAGAGTTCGGCGATTTATCACGAGTGACAATAATTCGGGGGGGCAAGGAAGCCGGTAAGATTGAGACAGTGAATGTTGCCAAGGCTATTGAAAATGGTACGTTGGATAAACTTCCCAAAATCAATAGACAGGATACAATAGAAATTCCACGAACATCAGCTAATCTTCCGTCAGGGGAATTTGCACAACAAATCGGTACAAAAAATCAATTTTATGTTATTGGTGCTGTTAATGCTCCGGGACCTTTGGTTTTTGAAGAAAACATTGATATTCTTGATGCCTTAGCTTTAGCAGGCGGTCCGACTGAAAACGCTGATTTAAAAAAAGCTCGAATTATTACCAAAGACGGTCTCTATGCTCAAACAATTCAAATAGATTTAGAAAAATACTCCCGGACCGGCAATACTCCTCGTTATATTTTAAAAAGGGAAGATACCTTTTTACTTCCCAATGGTAGAGGCGGCGGATTTTTGGGTATTAATCTGGGGACAGCAGCAGCATTTTTAGGCATTATTACATCATCTGTACTTATTTATAACCAATTATCTTCTAACTCAACTACTACCACAGGAGGAGTTCGGTAGTATGTTAAAACCAAAACCGGTGAAATCTCTTGATGTGAGAGAAATACTCTCAATACTAAAAAAACGAAAATGGCTCATAATTATTCCAATGTTCATCGTTACGGGAATAGCTTATGGGGCAACGTATTTTATGACGCCGAAATATGAATCCTCAACTATTGTGTGGATTGACCGCCCCACAAATGTATCATCAGAACTCCAACGAATATTAGGCGGTACGAACCGGAGAGTCAGCAGGGAAGAACAACGCAATCGTACTCTTGCTATTGAAACAGAGTTAACTTCGCAGGGGTACTTATTTCAAGTGATTCAAAATTTACATATTGATGAAGATCCTGAAATATCAAGAGAAGCAGCCAAGTTACGAGAAACCAATACTACTATTTCGCTTGAACAAATTAAATTTAATTTACTTGTAGAAAAATTACGAAAACAAATTTCTGTAACATTTTATGGTTCTGATCAAATAAAAATAAAAGTAGAGTCAAACAGTCCAACTCGGGCAAGAGATATTGCTGAGCAATTAACCACTATTCTTGAGACAGAAAAAACAAAATATGAAATGCAAAAGGTTTTAGATAATCAGCGGTTCAACGATGTACAGCTTCAAAAAACAGAACAGTATTACCAGCTTGCTATTGATTCATTAAACAATGCCCGTATCAGATTATCAAAACTGCAGCTTCCTGAAAATATCTCCTCGGAAAGTAACCGAATTGATATTCTTTCCACGATTGATAATATTGAAATGGAAATGAATGATTTAAAAAAAGAAGAAAAATCTCTCAGTAGGCAGCTAAAAGAATTCAATCTCGATAAATTGAAGTTTAAATTTTCAGATACGATAGTCGAATTGCGTACAACAATTGACGGTTTAATAACAAATTATGTTAATATGATGGAAAAATATACATGGAATGATCAGAATATTATTAATGTCAATATACGTTTGAATGATAATTCTTCTCTTCTTGAAAATATTATTAAAACCAATGTTGCAAAAGAATATTCTACCTACCCTGAAAATCAAAAGACTATATTGGCGAGAAGTTTTATTGTACGTGAGCATTTAGATATTTTAAATTCAAAGAAAAGCAGGCTGAAACAATCGCTTGCTAATATTGATGACACTGTCAATAAAATTCCTAAGTTAGAATCAGAAATTCAGGAACTTGTAAATCGAGTTAATGACTATCGGCGTTATCGTGATGCTTTTAAAACAGAGGAAACTACAGTCGGACTTTTGTCTGAACGTGCCAAAGAAAGAACAACATACAAAATTATTGAGCCTGCTAAATTACCGCTTGTTCCAGTATGGCCCAATAAACGTAATATCGTTTTAATCGGAATTGTATTAGGATTGGCTTTAGGCGGAGCTTTTGTCTTTTTGTTTGAACTGTTAGATAATTCTTTTAAAAGAGTTGAAGACATTGAAGAAGAATTAGGAGTGCGAGTCATAGCAACTATTCCTAAAATTGAAAAATATCAACTACATCGGTGAAAATATGGAAACTTACAGATTAAATAGCAAACTTGTTGAAAATAACAAAGAATATATAATTCAAACAACAAACGATGTCAGTCTCGGTTTAGTTGCTACTGAGGTATTTGTTGACGGAATTCTAACTGACACAATACAGTTTCCGCATCCTGAGAGAATTAAACCGGAAGAAATTATGATACTTGTCCAGAATACTCATGGCGAAAAAAAACATGAACTGGAAACGCTGTTGTGTACAATAAAGTCTACGCTTGATTCAGCAAAACCTGAAACAATTAGCCATTTAGCGTTAGCGTTTTATTATAAGCATTTATATAGTGAGTCCAAAAATCTACTCAAACAAACATTAGCACTTGATCCAAATTATCATGAGGCTTACAATTATTTAGGTCTTGTGGAACTTGCATTAGGAAATATTGATACTGCATTAGAAGCATCACAAAAAGCAATAGAACTAAGACCTGATTATGCTGATTACCGCAATAATCTTGGTGAAGTTTTTCTCACTTGTGGAAAATATAAAAATGCTATAATGGAATTTGAAAGAGCGATTGATATAAATCTTTATTACAGCGATGCATATTTTAACTATGGACTGACACTTCTTATGAATGCAATAGCAAAACAAGACACTAATCTTTTTAAAGATTTCATGAGTAAAGCATACGATTATTTTACAAAAGCAGCTATTATAAATTCAGACTATCAAACCAGTGATTTTGAAAAAGGACTGGCAGTTCTCAAAGAGCAGAAAATCAATGAGTCGTTCCAACTTTTCAAACGTGTACGTGAGAATAAAAAAGAACAAAACTACAACAAATCAGCTTCATATTATATGAAATATGTCATACATCCAAATTGGATAACTGAAGAATCTGTTGTTGAACGAATAGAATTTTTAGAAAATGAAATTGAGAAAAATCCAACTTATGTTGACTTATATGCGGAACAGGCAAAATGTTATTTGAGCCATGCACGAATGAATTGGCAAAAAGGGATAGAACAATATAAGAAAACTATCAGTATCAATACGTCATTAACTCATATTCAGGAACATATCAAAGAAGCTGAACATGCGTATGATGCTATTGAACATGTCATGAAGAAAATAACAGATTAGGAACCGGTTGCATGTCACCCAAAAAACATAGTTCAATTTTAGACTTTTATGACATCGAAGCACCATATGTCACCGAGTTTCGAAGACTTTTATATGAGATAAACAACAGAGAAAAAGTAGGTGAACTTAAAACAATTATGTTTACTTCCGCAATGCTTTCAGAAGGGAAGTCAACCGTCTGTTCCTTTTTAGCAATAACGGCTGCGGTTAAAAAAGGGATGAAGACTCTTATTATCGATACTGATATTCGTCGTCCGACAATACATAAGATATTTCAGTTACAGCCAAAAGCAGGACTCAAGGAGATATTAGAAGACGGATATAATCCCCGTGATGCTATTTCGACTACTTCTATTGATAAACTGGATATTTTAACAGCAGGCGGGTATTGCGAAAATCCTTCGCAGATTTTTGATGCCGATGCCTTAGGGACATTGTTTGAAGAATTAAAGTTTTACTATGATTTTATTGTTATAGATGCCGCACCATTGCTTCCTGTTTCTGACCCGATGTTATTAGCATCAAAAGTAGACGGAATTATTATGGTTGTGAAAGCGGGAGCAACTCAAAAAGAGGTTGTTCGCAGAGCTGTTGAGATATTGAATCCTAAACAGAATAACTTAATTGGAGTGACATTTAATAATATGAATCACTCGTTGCCGTATTATTATGATTATGGTTATTATCACTATGAATATAAAAATGATCAAAAAAAAACTCGCAAAAATCAAGTTCAACTTAAAAAACTGCAGGAACGAAAGAATAAATAAAGATTCTCTGTTTCTTTTGTAGAAAATGTTAAATGTCGTCTTTTAAGAATATATTTACTGTTGATTTAGAAGAATGGTTTGTAGTTGAAATACTGTCTAACCGTTATACAAAAAAAGAATGGGAGAAACTTAGTTCAACTGTTGTCGATGATTCTCTTATTCTTCTTGAAATTTTAAATAGGCATGATGTAAAAGCGACGTGGTTTGTTTTAGGCTGGGTTGCTGACAAGTATCCTGAATTGATTCAGGAAATTTCTTATGCCGGACATGAAATAGCTTGTCATAGTTTTTATCATCAGCGAGTAGACCAGTTGTCAAAAGAGGAATTTATAAAAGATACCAAACAGGCTATTTCTGCTCTTATGAAAGCTATCGGGCATGCACCATTTGGGTATAGAGCTCCTAGCTGGTCAATAAACAATATGAACTCTTGGGCGTTTGAAATTCTTGCTGATTTAGGTTTTTTGTATGATAGTTCTGTGTTTCCAATCAAACATGATATTTATGGATGGGCGGATGGTCCCCGCAGAGATTTTAAAATGCAGTTTGAAAACGGGAAAACTTTAGTCGAACTTCCGGCTACAACGTATTCACTTTTTGGGAAAAATGTTCCGGTAGCAGGCGGCGGCTATTTTCGTCATTCACCATATTGGTATTCAAAAATGGTAGTTAAATCACTCAATAAATCACAACAACCTGCCATTTTTTATATCCATCCTTGGGAGGTGAACCCTAATCTTCCAAAAATTGAGGGTCTATCAGCTTTACAACGATTTAGAACATATAGTTCAACCGAACTTCTGACTCATAAAGTAGAAAAGTTGCTGAAAGATTTCAATTTTACCAGTATGGCTGATTATTTAGGGCTGTTTAGAAGAAATAAAATCGGTTTTAAATAATATCATTTTCAGATTCTTTCATAATAATTACTAAGATAAGCTGATAAATCAGTTGTTTTTCTCAATAAAAATTATTTAATTTATTGTTGAATCTCATGTCTGTTTGTGTATAATAATTACATTGATGGTTTGAGAATGTAAAGGTATGAAAAGAGGAGATTGCAATGCGTAAGTTGTTATTGTTATGTATGATAGCCATAATTACCGTCCCATCGGTTTTTGCGGCAAGAAAAAAGGATAAAGCCGGCTCTGTGGCAGATTATGTTTATACCGATAAAAAATTTAATTTTTCACTTACTTTAAACAATGAGTGGAAATATAAAATTAAAAAAAATAAATCGGACTTTCGTTTTGTGTTAACCAAAGTAGATTATGCTATTCCGCCGGAATATTCTTCAGCACCGGATTATACTAAAATTCCAAGAATGGTTGTCTATGTTGTTGAATCAAAACTTGCTCCAAAGGCATTTGTTGATTCACTGATAAGCCCTACATACAAATCTAAAGCTAAAAAAGAAGTTCTCAAAGAATGTGAAATTCTAAATATGAGAAAAAGCACCGGATTTGTTCCTGAAAAATTGGTGTCGAGAAAGAGTAAAAATCTAAAACTTGAAGGTGGAACTGGTTATTACTGGACAGGACAAGTAAAATATACCAATGAAGTGTCAGTATCTGCTTCTTCTTTAGGTGGCAAACGAGTAAAAGGCAGTTATGGCGGTGCTATTGCTGTTGTTAAAAATGGTGATAAATTGATTTTATTTCATGTTATTTCTGAATGGAATTATTTCCAGTCTATATTTGACGATGCGATGAAAATTATTAAATCAATAAAATTAAATTAGAATGTGATGACTCTTTATAACTTATAAGCGGTAAATGAGTTGAGTGAATTAAGTTGATATGTTTAAATCAGAACGGGAGTTTTTATGTGGGTAATTAGAGCAGTTCTAATCGTAATAATTGTTATTGCGGTTATTGCTTTTGCATCCTTTAACCTCAATACAAACCAACTTGTAAGCGTTGATTTGATTTATGTAAAATATGTTGAAGTGCCGCTGGTTACTGTTGTCTTTTGGTCTTTTGTTGCCGGAATGTTAGTCTCGCTTGTTCTGTTTATTTCAGTATATATTAAGCTGTCGGTTCAGCTTCGCACGTCTAACAAACGTACATCTGCTTTAGAAAGCGAGGTGTCAATCTTGCGGAACCGTCCGATTGAAGAATCTATCAATTTGATTAAAGACAAAAGTCATGACGAAAATATAAAATCACCATTTGAAAGCGGAGATAAGTGATGACTGAATATATCCTTATGTTTTCATTTCTTCTGCTTGTTACAATGGTACTGTACTACTTGTATGAACGTTATGTAGCTCATCAATCTCAAACTTCATCCGACCTTTATATGGAAGCGTTAAAAGATTTACTTGACGGTCATCAGGAAAAAGCGTTTAGCAAGCTTCGAGAGGTTGTTGCTGACGATTCGACAAATATTGATGCCTATATACGACTTGGCATAATTCTTAGAGAGAATAACAAACCAAGCCAGGCTCTGCAGGTTCACAAAGATTTAACTTTGAGAAATTCTCTTTCTGCAGATATAAAAGTTGAGATATTAAAACAATTATATTTGGACTATATTGACTTAAAAGAATTTGATACCGCCGAAGCGGCTCTGCGAGAACTGGTAGAAGTAAAACCAAAACATAGATGGGCTTTAATAAAACTTCTTGAGCTGCAAAAAGAACAGGCAAAATGGGATGAAGCGTACGAAACAGCTGTACGACTTTTAAAGATAGAGGAAAATAAATCCAAAAAACCATTGGCTGCATTTAAGTATAAAAAAGGTGAACAACTGTTTAAAAAACGTGAGTATCATAAAGCACGAGTTTTGTTTAAAGAAGCACTTGGTTTTGATCCGCAATATGTTGATGCTTATTTAGCTATCGGTGATTCGTATCAAGAAGAAGAACGGTTTGAGGATGCTCTTAATTTTTGGAATAAAATGATTAGCAATGTTCCCAACCAAGGTCATCAGGTTATTGAACGATTAAAAAAAGTTCTTTTTGATCTTGGACGATATGGTGAAATAAATAAGATTTGTGAAAATATTTTAGCTCACTCTCCTAAAAATTTGACCGCTCGATTGTGTCTTGCTGAGTTTTATGAGAAAAAGGGTGATACTGATTTGGCAGAAGAAATTCTTGTATCAATAATTGAAGATTATCCCGATGATATAAAATCGGTTATTGAATTGGTCAGAATTTATCTTTTTAATAATAACAGTAAGAAAATAGAACAACTCTTAAAAACAATTGATCAAAAATTACATAAAACAACCGGTGCCTTCAAAAAATCTAAATCAAAGGTTATGTGATTTTTTTAGAAATCTTCAGATGAAAAAAATTCTCTTTCTTGCATTTCTAATCTTATATGTCTGCTGCTTTTCTGTCTCTGCTGATAATATTTATTCTTTAATTAAAAAAGGTAAATTAGATGAAGCAAAGGACTCGCTTTCGCTTCGTTCTTCAGCCGTGAATCGAGATGGTGATGATCTTTATTTTTTAAGTATGCTTGAAGAATCAGCGGATAAATCGGCACAGCTAATGGAGGCTGCATTACGGGCTTCGGTTTCAGCATCATTTCGTCAAGAAATATATCATCGGCTTGCTCATTATTATTTTATAAAAGGTGATAGTCGACTGCTCAAAAAAACAGTCGATGTATATTTACTTCATTGGGAAAATGGTAAATACCGAAGTGATATGTTTCGTCTTCGAGTAGCCTTTGAAGAGAATAAAAAGAATTATAACTCTGCTATTAAAGATATAGACAGATACCTTATGGAATATTCAAAAGGTGATAAATATCAATACGGGTTAATTGATAAAGCACGTGTTATGCGTAGATACAACAAAAATGTAGCTGCACATAAAATTTTACGTTCACTTGCAAGAGAGAAGTCCGGTCCGGGAGTACCAATGGCTCTTTATGCCTTGGCATCTACAGCAATTCAGAATAAAAATACAGACGATGCAGTGTTTTATTACAATATTCAGCGTGACGGTTTTCCGCATTCAATTGGATTGGATGCTACTATCGATAAAATGAGCGGGATGGCAACTTCAAGTGACAATGACAACAAAGCGGAACAATTAACTGACACGTACTATTCAGTGCAGGTAGGTGTCTTTGCTTCACATTCTAATGCGAAAAAATTCTCTAAATCTTTTAAAACCTATAATAAAAAAATAGATATAAATACAAAAAAAATATCAGATAAAAAATATTACGTTGTGTTTGTTGGGCATTTTACAACATATAATTCTGCCTATACATTCAAAGAAACTCTCGAATCAAAACATAATGAAGTCTTTCAGGTTATTGCTCGATGAGTGAAGAAGTAAAAAAGAAAACTAAATCAGTCACGCCACTTATGAAGCAGTTTTATGCGGTGAAAGAAAAACATCCCGATAAAATTCTGTTTTTCAGAATGGGTGATTTTTATGAAATGTTTGGTGATGATGCGATTAAAGCAGCTCCCATTTTAGGTATTACTCTTACATCTCGGTCCTCAGGTGCCGAAGGAGCGATACCTCTTGCCGGAATGCCGTATCATTCTGCCGATAAATATCTTGCCAAACTTCTTGCTGCCGGTGAAAAAGTTGTTGTTGTCGAACAAGTCGAAGACCCTAAAACTGCCAAAGGAATTGTCAAGCGTGATATTGTTGAAATTCTAACCCCAGGGACAGCAACAATAGATACTCCCGATAATGAGTCAAATTCGATATGTTTGGCGGCTCTCATTGAAAATGGTCATAAGAAAATGGGGATGGCGGCTCTTGATATATCAACCGGTTCGTTTATATGTGACGAGGGAGACCAACTTGAGATTTTAGAAAAAATGCGGCTGCTTGAACCGTCTGAAATTATATATCCATCTGATTCAAACAAAGAAGAGTTGGTTGACCGATTGGGACTTCGTAATATAGAAAGATCTCTTACCGATTTTGGTGAATGGAATTTTGATGCCAAAAATGCTGAAGCTGATTTAAATCGTCATTTTGGAACTACGACTCTTGAAGGTTTTGGTGTTGCCAAAAACAAACTTGCTCTTTCGGCGGCAGGGGCAATTTTTAGGTATCTCAAAGAAAATTATCGTGACCAACTTTCTCATATAAATAAAATATCAAAGTATGATAACAATGAATTTATGCAGCTTGATTACAGCACTGTCCGCAACTTAGAACTTATCAAGAACAGTTCTGACTCTACCGAAGAAAACACGCTTTTCTCTGTTATCAATAAATGTAATACTGCCTCAGGAGCAAGACGGCTTAAGCAGTCGTTGTTACGTCCGTTTAAGTTGAAAACCAAAATAGAACTTCGTCTGACCGGAGTTGCCGAACTTGTCAAAAATCGTGAACTCGCATATAGAATTTATGAAGCAACAAAGACCCTTCCTGATTTAGAAAAACTCTCCGGTCGACTTGGTATAGGCAAACTGAATCCAAGACAGATGAAAGCTGTCAGTAATGCCTTAACTATAGCATCTCATATAAAAAATATTTTGAAAGATGCCCACTCGCCGCATTTGATGAATCTATCTGCCTATATTCCGGTGTCTACTCATATTATTGAGAAAATTGAAAATGCACTTGTTGAGAATCCTCCGCTTGTCTCTCATAAAGGCTCTGTCTTTAAGTATGGGTATTCAGAAGAGCTTGATGCGATGAATAACTCTATTAAAGATGCCCGTCAGTTTATTGCCTCACTGCAGTCTAAAGAAAGAGAACGTACCGGTATTCCAAATTTAAAAGTCGGTTATAATAAAGTATTTGGGTATTACTTGGAAATTTCAAAATCACATGTTGAAAAAGTACCCGATAATTATATTCGAAAACAGACATTGGTGAATGGTGAGCGGTATATCACAACTGAAATGAAAGAGCGGGAAGAGCTGATTGTAAACGCTAGATCGGAAGAGCGTCGTGTAGGGAAAGAGTGTAGATCTCGGTGGTCGCCGTATCATTAAAAAAAAAAAACACATAATAAAAGAAAAAAAAAAAAAAACAATAATGCA
>CAJVYT010000028.1 GCA_913009765.1 uncultured candidate division Zixibacteria bacterium | reverse complement strand
GACCGTGTGTCCTTTGTGCATCGCTGCGCAACTAATTCAACAACGGCCCTTTTGTTCTCTTTTGTTCTTTTTTTTTTTTTTAATGATACGGCGACCACCGAGATCTACACTCTTTCCCTACACGACGCTCTTCCGATCTTATAGGACCTGACGATGCATCAATGACTGCCCCCGGCATTATTTCGACATTGTTTCCGAGATACACGTTTTCCATGTTTACCCAATAGACACCATCATGTACTTTGACTCCGGCTGCTGTCGGGAAAGATTTCTCCAACCATTTGAAATCATCAATAATTTCTTTTTCAACATCAGCCATAAGTTCCCAGCAATAATTATACAGAGTAGCTGTTGTATGAAAATCTATAATTTGCTCTTTTGGTGAATTAAAATAATCATTGTATTCATTTATAGTTGCAATTTGAGGCAGATGATTTAGAGTTTTGGGAGTCAGGTAGATAGCAACCAATTTCTCATCGTTATAATAGGCAATGGAATCATTTGTCTGAGTAATTAATTGTGGGAGGTCACCATAATCACGGATACGTCCGTTAAGGAATAAAATTGGAGTCTCAGATTTTTTTATAATATTTACCGGTACATCTTTTATCTGCTCGCAGAGGATAGGGGCTAAATCATTTCGACATGTTAATGTAATGGTCGATTCGGGAAAATATTTTTGCGATCTTTTATATAAAGGTACAATTCCTGCTCTGAGTGAATGAATTGGACGGAAATCGGTTAAGGGGCTAAATTGGGATATCGCTGAATCTTCAAAATATACTATATGTAACGGCATTCTTATCCTTGTATGCAAATATTAAGTTTTTGTCTTACTTATCATTATCGGCAATTTTTAAAACTCATAATAGGAAAAGTAGATATTCTTACTGCCGACAGCAAGTATTTTTTAAAAAATCAATATATTTTTATAAAATACCGATAAAAAACAGTACTGGATAATTTGAGGAAAATATATTACATTTAATGAATCATTTGAGCTATTTATCTTATCATAAGATAAACCAAAATATTGGAGTTAGAAATGTTTGATATAACCGATACTGCCAGAGATAATCTGAGCAAGCTTTTTAAGTCTGAATCTGCTAAAGATAAAGAATTAGTCGTATATTTTCAGGGTCACGGCTGATCAGGTCCCAGTTTGGGAATGGCTCTGGAAGAGTCAACGGATGGATTAGAAAAAGTAGAATCAAATTCAATTTCACTGTATCTTGACAGTAAACTCAAAGATTTTTTAGAACAAACGGGAACAGTCACAATTGATTTTCAGTCCTATCCGTCAGGAGGCGGTGGATATATGATTACAGTCGGGAGTGGGTGTGACTCAAGCAGCTGCGGCGGCAGTTGTTAAAAAGAAATAGCGATTTTATGAAAGTCCCGATTATATCGGGACTTTTTATTTTCCTCATAAAAATGCCTCTTTTTTAATTATCACATAAATGAGGATATATTCTCTTGACTTTTTACTTTTAAATAGTATCTACGGAAAGCATTTTATAGAGTGAGTAAACACTATATAAACTAATGGAAATAAAAGCTTATACATAATCTTTTTAGGAGTTACGAATGTCAAAATTTGTAGAGACAATCATGGCTAACGTTAAAGCCAAAAATCTATCACAACCTGAATTTCATCAAGCAGTTCAAGAAGTTATAGAATCACTTGAACCTGTAATAGAGAAACATCCTGAATATAAAGAGGCAAAAATCATTGAAAGATTAATTGTACCGGAGCGGATTATTATGTTTCGTGTACCCTGGGTTGATAATCAAAATGAGGTACAGATTAATCAAGGTTTTCGAGTTGAATTTAACTCCGCAATCGGACCCTATAAAGGAGGATTACGATTTCACCCGTCAGTAACTCTTTCAATCCTGAAATTTCTGGGGTTTGAACAGATTTTCAAGAACTCCTTAACGACTCTACCAATGGGTGGTGGTAAAGGCGGTTCTGATTTTCAGCCTAAAGGAAGAACTGACGATGAAGTTATGCGGTTTTGTCAGAGCTTTATGAATGAACTCTTCCGTCATATCGGTCCAAATACAGATGTACCTGCCGGTGATATAGGAGTCGGCGGTCGAGAGATTGGCTATCTTTTTGGACAATATAAGAAACTGCGAAATGCATTTGAAGGAATATTAACCGGAAAAGGGTTAAATTGGGGCGGTTCTCTAATTAGACCGGAAGCAACCGGATATGGTACTGCATATTTTTTAAATGAAGTATTAAATCATCGTAAAGAAACTATTGACGGCAAAACTATTTGTATTTCAGGGTATGGTAATGTCGGCTGTTATTTTATTGAAAAAGCAAACGAGCTTGGTGCTAAAGTCGTTACGATTGCTGATGAGTTTGGCTATGTCTATGATCCCGATGGAATTAAAGGTGAAAAATTAGAGTACCTGAAAAATCTGTGGACAGTATATCGTGAATCTGCTGAGCAATATGCAAAGAAGTTTAATTTAAAATGGGTACCTGAACGCCGTCCTTGGGAAGTAAAATGTGATATAGCAGTTCCGACAGCAACTCAAAATGAAATAGGTAAAGAAGATGCCTTAAATCTTGTCGATAATGGCTGTATAGCAGTGTGTGAAGGTGCCAATATGCCGTCTACTCCTGAAGCAATAGATGTCTTTATGCAAAACAACATAGCATTTGGTCCGGGTAAAGCAGTTAATGCCGGTGGTGTAGCAGTTTCAGGTCTTGAGATGTCTCAAAATAGTATGCGGCTCAATTGGACTCGTGAAGAAGTAGATAAAAGACTTCATCAAATAATGAAAGATATACACTCGTCCGTAATAACAGCAGCCGACAAATATGGGTCGCCGGGGAATTATGTGAATGGTGCCAATATTGCAGGATTTATCAAAGTTGCTAATGCAATGATGGATCAAGGTATTGTATAGCTACATTATAAGATTTTCTTAAAGGCGGGATATTCCCGCCTTTTTTTTAATTATCTATTCTCTAGTCTTGACATTTGAATTTTAATATATATACTTGTGAATTAATTAACATGGTTTTTTAGTTTAAATAAATAAACGGTTTAACAACCATCTTAGGAGTTAAAAAAATGTCTAACTTTGTTGACACAATCATGGCTGAAGTTAAAGCCAAAAACCCAGCTCAACCAGAATTCCATCAAGCAGTTCATGAAGTTGTAGAATCACTGGAGCCTGTTATCGCCAAACATCCTGAATACAAAGAAGCAAAAGTTCTCGAAAGAATTATTGAACCTGAACGTGTATTAATGTTTCGTGTGCCTTGGGTTGATGACAAAGGTATAGTTAATGTAAACCGTGGTTTTCGTGTTGAGTTTAACTCAGCAATCGGCCCTTATAAAGGCGGACTGCGTTTTCATCCATCTGTTAACCTTGGAATTTTAAAATTTCTTGGATTTGAACAGGTTTTCAAAAACTCTCTTACTACTCTTCCAATGGGTGGCGGTAAAGGTGGTTCTGATTTTGATCCTAAAGGAAAATCAGACTTAGAAGTAATGCGTTTTACGCAGAGTTTTATGAGTGAATTATTCCGTCATATTGGTCCAAATACAGATGTGCCTGCCGGAGATATTGGTGTTGGCGGTCGTGAAATAGGTTTTATGTTCGGTCAGTACAAAAAACTCCGTAATGCCTTTGAAGGTATATTAACAGGTAAAGGATTAGGTTGGGGCGGTTCATTGATTCGACCGGAAGCAACCGGTTACGGCTGTGTATATTTTGCTGAAGAAATGCTTAAGACACAGAATAAATCATTTGACGATATGCGTGTTGCAATATCAGGTTCCGGAAATGTTGCTCAGTATGCAACAGAAAAAGTAAATCAGCTTGGCGGTAAAGTAGTGACCCTTTCTGATTCATCCGGTTATATTGTAGATGAAGATGGTATTTCCGGTGAAAAATGGGAATTCATTATGCATCTTAAAAATGTACGTCGTGGACGTATCAAAGAGTATGCTGATAAATTTGGCTGTAAATATTTTGATGGTTCCGGTGTATGGAATACAAAAGTTGACGTAGCTCTCCCTTGTGCCACACAAAATGAAGTAAGTGACAAAGATGCTGAAACTCTTGTGAAAAACGGATGTATCTGTGTTTCTGAAGGTGCTAATATGCCATCTACTCCAGAAGCTGTTGAAGTATTTTTGAAAAACAAAATATTGTTTGGTCCTGGTAAAGCAGCTAATGCCGGTGGTGTTGCTGTCTCCGGTTTGGAAATGAGCCAAAACAGTATGCGTCTTTCTTGGACAAGTGAAGAAGTTGACAAAAAACTTCATCAGATAATGAAAGATATTCATAGTGCTTCAATAGAAGCCGCAGATAAATATGGTACTCCTGGAAATTATGTAAATGGTGCCAATATCGCCGGATTCATTAAAGTAGCAAATGCAATGATGGATCAAGGTATTGTATAAAATAGTTTTATCTATATTGTTATTTACAAGGCGGGATTTATTCCCGCCTTTTTTATTTTAATTGACTCCATACACTACCGATATATATTGTTTTCTTAATGGAGAAAAGTTATGACTGCAAATAAAAGTTTATTAAGCTACGAATCGAAATTCCAAAAGTTTGACTCCCTGATGAAGTTCAGAGTCAAACATATTTTATTAGTTTCATCTTCGTATGACTCATACGTCTTAGAAGAAGATGGTCAACTGACGGACTTAATCTACAATGAATATTTTGAATTAAACCTCACCGTCACCCCTCATGTGATCAGAGCCTCCACACCTGAGGAAGCATATGAAATACTTAAGGAGCAGAATGTAGATTTAATCATAATTTTTAAAAGAGTAGCCGATATTGATGTTAGTCTTTTTGGTAAAACAGTCAAAGATGAATTTCCTGAGCTTCCTATTATAATGCTTGCATATCATGAACGGGAGTTACACAAAATGATGACTGATGATTATTTGTCTGTCATAGACCAAACTTTTGTATGGACCGGTGATGTAAAGATTCTTCTCTCAATTATAAAATTAGTAGAAGACTGGAGAAATGTTGAGCATGATACAAAACTTGTAGGCGTTCGGGTTATTATCATAGTAGAAGATTCTTCAAAATTCTACTCGTCCTATTTGCCTCTTCTTTATAAAGAGATTATGAGTCAAACGCGGGCATTGATGGTTGAGGGGCTTAATATTTCTCATAAAATTCTACGTAACAGAGCAAGACCCAAAATACTCTTAGCACAAAATTATGAACAAGGGCTTGAGTTGTTCAAGAAATACCGCAAATATATACTCGCTGTAATTTCTGATTTTAGATTTAAAATAAATAATGAGCTTGATGAATTGGCAGGGATAAAACTTGTTCAACAAATGCAAAGCGAATATCCCGAACTTCCGATACTGATGCAGTCCTCCGGTGACAAAAACAGAGAAATTGCCACACAGCATAATTTAGGATTTATATCAAAACGTTCACCAAAACTTCACTTGGAACTCAGAGAATTTATTAAAGCAAATTTTGGGTTTGGGGATTTTGTGTTTATTGATCCGGCAACCAATAAACCAATTGCAAGAGTTGCTGATTTTAGATCAATGGAAAAAGCATTAAGGACTATTCCTGAAGAATCATTATTATATCATGCACATCGCAATCATTTTTCAAACTGGCTTATGGCTCGTACAGAATTTGATTTGGCTGACATGCTGAGACCTAAAAAAGCGACAGAATTTGACTCAACGGAATTGCTGAGAAATTATCTTATAACGACCTTTAGGAATTTTCGGCATGAAAATCAGCGTGGTGAAATAACTGATTTTTCAAGACAGCAATTCGATATACAGAATGAATTTGTTCGAATCGGCGGTGGCTCTTTAGGCGGTAAAGGAAGGGGTTTAGCTTATGTAAATGCATTATTAAGTCAATACAAACTCCATGATTTTTTTGAAGAGGTAAAAATTAATGTACCGCCGTCCATTATCTTGGGAACAGATGTATTTGATAATTTTATGGAGCAGAATAATCTGATGGAGTTCGCTTTATCTCCTCATTCTGATGAAGAGACTTTAGCAGAGTTTTTAAAAGCTAAAATACCTAATGATATAATAGCTGATTTGGATGCATTGTTAGAAGTGGTAGATTATCCATTGGCAGTACGTTCATCATCAATGCTTGAAGACTCTCATTTACAGACATTTGCGGGTGTATATGAAACTCATATGCTTCCTAATTGTAATTCGAGTAAGCGTGTCCGAAGAAAACAATTAGGACAAGCAATCAAAAGCATCTATGCCTCAACTTATATGGAAAATGCAAAAGCATACCATGATGCCGCCGACAATCGCCTTGAAGAAGAAAAAATGGGAGTAATTATTCAAAAAGCGGTCGGTACTAAATATAATAACAGGTTCTATCCAAGTTTTTCCGGTGTTGCTCTTTCGTATAATTATTACTCTCTTGAGAATATCGCACCGGATGATGGTGTTGTCTATGTAGCTTTGGGATTTGGAAAAACAATTGTTGAGGGTATGAACTGTTTACGTCTCTCCCCCAGTTATCCAAATAATCTTCCTCAATTTTCAACAGTAAGAGATATGCTTGCTAATTCTCAAAAAGAATTTTTTGCAATTTCTTTAGACTCCGAATCGAGCGGGAAGCCTATAGAATCAGACGGTTTAATAAAATTGAATGTTAGTGATGTTGAAAGTGACGGAACTCTTTATCCTATCTGTTCGACATATTCCGTTGAGAACAACAGAGTTTATGAAGGCTCATCGCATGACGGAGTACGGCTTATTACTTTTGCCCCTATTTTAAAATCCAAGATATTTCCATTGACAGATATTGTGAAGTTTCTTTTGCAGTTAGGTTCTCAAGGTTTAAATTGTCCGGTTGAAATAGAGTTTGCCGTACAACTATATGATGATAAGAATATTCCTGATGAATTTTATTTTTTACAAATACGTCCAATGATAAAAGAAGCTCAATTTGAAGCTGTTGACTTGGATATCGTTGAAGAAGATAGAATTATTGGTCGAAGCGACAAAACATTAGGTAATTTTATTCGGAATAATATTTTTGATATTATTATTGTTGATCCAAAAACATTTGACAGAGCTAAAACTGTTACAATTGCCTCTGAAGTTGGTAAGTTTAATGAGGTGTTATTAGAAGAAGATAAACCTTACCTGCTTATTGGTCCCGGACGTTGGGGAACAACAGAAAGATGGCTTGGAATTCCGACAGCATGGAATCAAATTTGCGGTGCATCGGTAATTATGGAATCAGCGTACGGTGATTTTGCTCCTGATCCATCATTTGGAACGCATTTTTTCCAAAATTTGACATCTTTTCAAACAGGATATTTTACTGTTAATGAACAGGCTCGAAATGGTTTTATAAATTTTGATTATATCATGTCTCAAAAAATAGTAGACAGGTCGGAATATGTCTGTCATATAAGACTTGAGAAACCTTTAGAGATTCATATTGACGGTCGGATAGGATGCGGTGTTATAGCACTTTCGAAATAGTTTAATTCTTTTGTTTTGTTAAAAAGACGGTAAGTGTTAACATAGAAACAGATATCAGTGCCAGTAAAATACCGAGCAGTTCCGGTGTTAAAGTTTTATTTTGGGCAAAGATAGGGAGATATCTAAAGATTGAATTGATACATATCGTCAGTAGTATATAAGGAACAAGTTTTTTTAATCCGTCTTTGAGAGCATATGCGATAAAAGCTCCCGCAGCAATATGGAATATTAGCAAAAATATTCTTTCAACTAAATTGACTCCAAATAATAATGATGTCGGTGTTCCAGAGGCAAGATAAGCAGCCTCGACTAATCCAAAGCCAAAACCTATAATTGCTCCACGTACAATATACATCTTTTTTTTAGTCGCAAGAAAATTAAACAGTAAAACTATTCCTAAGCATTTTAAAACTTCTTGAATAATTCCCGCTGTTATGGCAGGTAATATTCCCCATAGAAGTGCCGATTCTCCCGCATCGAGAACATGAGGAACAAAATATTCTGTAAATAAATATTCTTGCAGCGGTATTTGTGTAATTGGAATTACAAGATATAAGCACCCCCCAATAGCAAAAACAACATACGACATAGATTGTTTGTACCATGATTTTTTAAGGAACAATGTAACTAAAATACCGATAGCAGTATAAAGGAAAAATACTACAAAGAGTTTACTCAGAGACTTTTTGGCTCCCAGTTGAGTTGGTTTTGCTTTACTTTGTTCGGCTGCTTTTTGAGCAGCTAACTTTCTTTTTAATGGATTAGCAACAGCATCCTGATAAATTTTTAATTCTTGTGACGGAATAATAAGTTTTGCCAGTCTTTTATCAGGAGTGAAAAAAGCAGTCATCATAGTAGGGTAAGTAAATTCAATAACAAAAGCAGAATCAAATACTTCGTTATAGAGTCTTATATTTCTAAAATCATCAACAACACCATAAATTTGAGCCTTAATGAGGGATTGAGTCATAAAGATAGTATCATCAATCTGTGTTCCCACAGTTAAGTCAAGAGATGCTAATAACAACTCAAGCTGGTCGATATAATTACTTTCAAAAGCAAATTTGATATTTCCAAGTTCTATATTTTGTTCTATTTTAGCACCATTGCGGGTAATAAATCCCTGTAGTCTATTCTTATTTCTTTTGAGATTGATTTCTGCCGTTTGGTCATTGATAGTTAATTTCATATTATCGCCGAGATACATTCCATTGTCAGCGACAAAATGACGGTTGGTAATATCAAAATTCAGATTTGTAGATATCTTGGCAAAATTCAACTTTAAGTGCTGTTCAATAGCATACCCATCGACGTCATTGATAGAGACTTGCTCTTTTACAGTAGATGTAAGAGTTCCGATAGTGGAATCTTTTGCGATAAATGTCCACAGACGATAATCACCTATTTCGCGATACTGCTTCATATCATTAAAACCTGTCACAGACCGTTCGGCATGTGTAACAGCAGTAATAGCAATAAGTATGTATAAAATAGATAGGAATTTTTTCATCATAACTTTGAAGATATAATTTTCTTTACTATTGTCAACAGATATCAAACTTTCGCAAACAGTTCACGTTTTTCATGTAAGGGCATAGCTTGTAACATCCGCTGCACAATTCCAAAGGTAGATTTGGAAGCATCTTCTAAGGAAAAGATAAATTCAGATGCTGCGGTTTCTGATGCCACATCGGAAATTATCCTGATAATAACAAATGGTACATTATTCATTTGACAAACTTGTCCTACTGCTCCACCTTCCATTTCAGCAGCAACCGCACCAAATTCTGTTTGAAGCCATTGAATTTTCTTGGAATCTGAAACAAAAGTATCGCCGCAGGCAATAGTTCCAACTATAACATTTGAGAGTATTTCGTGGTCAGATTTATATTGGTCAAATGCTGTTCGTGCTGATTTAATTAATTTTTGGTCAGCTTCAATCAAACGTGAAAGTTCAGGAATTTCACCCGGTCGACGACCAAAAGCGGTGAGATCAACATCATATTGGACAACAAAATTAGAAATAACAATATCCTGTTTTTGAATATATGGCACCAAACCACCAGCCATACCGGTAAAGATAATAGAATCAACGCCAAATCTGTCGATCAAAAGTTGTGTAGCAATAGCAGCGTTGACTTTGCCTACTCCACATTTTAGTAAAATAACAGCATGTCCCTCTAACGTTCCAAAATGAAACGAAATTTTTGACTGCATAACTTTATTATGCACATCTGCATTATCTAAGAATAACTGCAACTCTTCATCTAAGGCACTTATTATTCCAATCATATAAAACTCCTTAATTATTTATATAGTATCGGAAAATAATATAAATAATGGAGTTAAGATTTTGTCGCTGTTAAAACAAGATCTCGAGAGGTTTTTCCGAATTTTTTTTGAAAAAATAGGTCAGAAAACTTTTTTATTTTTTTGAAATTCGATTTCTTGAGAGTTGCAACCACCTCTGACGGAGTAAAGTTTTCAAATTCATGACGGAACATTTCAAATTGTAAAGGTTCAACACCAAGATCAAGACGATTTATATATATATACAGTCTTTTACCTTTCCGTTCGGAGAATCTTTGATAGATAATGTTATTGCATCGAGTAGCTTTGATAGGTAGAAACTCACCATCGACGATTGACACATAATTAAGCAATTGTAATACTAATGTGCCTCCGGGTCTTAAAGAATTGTAAAATCCTTTTAGGGCAAGAGATAGATTATGAAGCGACCCAACTCCAGAAATAGAATTTGCTAAACATACGACAACATCAAATTTATTATTATAAAGCTGAGGCAGTTTTTCAAAACTTGCAATTTTGAATGATAGATTTTCTTGATTGACATAATTATTTTTGGCAATATTAATCATTGGACGAGACTTGTCGATACCTTTTGTTTCAATCCCAGTTTCAGCAAATAATGATGAAGTTAACCCGGTAGCACATCCGGCATCTAAAACAGTCTTCGGTTGGAAAGATTTAATTATCGCATCAACTTCTTTTTTGTGTGATGCTCTCCTTTTTGAAGCATTTGTAAGGCAATCATATTCGTGGGCATATATATCAAAAAAAGATTTTTGTCTTTTTAAACTCATTCTATTATCCTATTTTATATACACATTATATTTTTTTTTATTAAAGTCAACAAAATTACGGGTGTGACATCTGTCCTTTTTCTACAATCGGTAAAACTCTCCGATATTCAGAATCAGAAACCTGATTTTGCCACGGACCAAAGTACTTATAGCCAAGCATAGACCCCCAGAAAAACAGCATCAAGAGAGCTGCCCATTTTGCTTTATTGAGAGTCAAAGATTTTTTGACAATTTTAATTTCAAGTGTTTTTTCTACGGGACAGTTGTCGATACATGCCATACAGCCGGTACATTCATCGGAGTAAACTTCTTTTACTTTTTCAACTTTGATAAATGACGGACAAGCAGCAGTACACGATGAACAGTCGATGCATGATTTTTCATTTCTTACAATTCTGGTAGGAGAGATAAAGTTGAGTAGTCCGAGTAAGGCACCATATGGACAGAGGTAACGACACCAAAATCCTCGTATAACTAATGAGAATAGAACAAGTCCGATAACAACTTTTAAAGCAAATGGTGAGATGTTTGTAAAAAACTGCATCATGAGAAAATCAGAAGCGATATTATAATCAGTGACTATAAAATTTTCTATTGCCAATGATGACATTGCAATCAAGATTGTATACATGAAAAATATAAGTATAATATATTTTAAAGAACGAAGCGGATAATCAAGCCATTTGGGAGGTTTGATTCTGCGTTTAAATAATTTATCAGATAAATCCCCGAGCATTTCTTCAATAAAGCCAACAGGACAAATCCACGAACAAAAACCTTTTTTAAAGAAAAAAGCGGTTAATAACACCGTAATAAATATCATCATTCCGGCAGGATGAATATTATTTACAACACCGGTTTCAAGATAATTCCTGAGTGAGACAAAAGAACCAATCGGCAGCCAAGCCTCTACTCCGGGTGGTCTGACAACTTTTTCCAGAGCATTTTTATCCTGCAGATATAAGACAAAAAGGTAAAACTCAATTCCTATCCATATATTGATTGCGACAGAAAACAACTGCGAGAAAAACCGATATTTTTGAATTGAGTTTTTGGGAGGTTCAATTTGAGTTTCTGGATTTGTATGTATATTCAAGTTGTTCATCATCATTCCTTTTTAATTAAAGACGGTATTTATGGTAAGTATTACTTTGATTTTAGTCAAATAACAAATAAAAAAAAGAGCCATTCCATCTATCTTAGGAAAGGCTCTTTATATAACTTATGTCATTTTTATGTCATTATTTCATCATAATCATCTTAATAGATTCAGAAAAGGTATCAGTATTAAATCTCATAAGATAAATACCAGATGCTGCCTTATTGCCATCTGCTGTATTACCATCCCATTCAATAGAATATTCGCCGGCAGGATATTCTCTGTCAGTTAGAGTTATAATTTTCTGTCCAACTATATTGTAAATATCCATCTTTACATGAGCCTTTTCCGGCAAAGAAAAATTTAGTTGAGTAGTCGGGTTAAACGGGTTTGGATAATTTTGTGAAAGTGAAAAACTAGTAGGTAAAGCATCGTCATCTCCGATATCTGTTGAAACTTTGAGAACCAAGTTAAAGACATAGATACCATCATAAGTCTCTTGAGTAGTTGGTTTTACTCTCCAAAAATATGCCGTTGTGTCGGTAACAGATAGTTCAGATAACAGCTGTAAACTATTTTCTTCCACAACAGAATCAATAATAAGCTGTTTAAAATCAATATCAGAAGCAAGTTGGAAATTAACCTTATTGTCCACCCCCCATGTAAACAAAGGCTGTTTTTCCCCTGTAAATTGTCCCGGTGTTGGATTCACTTGAGGTGAGCCTGTTGGGTAGACTAAAAAAGTATATCCGGAAGCAGTCATTGGAATATTTTTGGCAAGACGGAACCGTTCGTTCTCAATCGAAAAATCAGCAGTAAACGAATTATTAGTCGGAATATTGATTTTCGGTGAGAGTTCAATTCGATAAGCTCCATATTCAACTGTTTTTAATGAATACACTTTATCAATTATGTTGTTATCGTCTATATTTTTTAAATACGTAGAACTTGATGTAAAAGTACTGCTGACATCGTTGATTTTTTTACCTTCTGGTGATGTCATCTGCATATCTGCATTGTTTACAATATCCACATTAAAAGATTTACTAGCAACAGATGTGGGGTTATTCTGATTTTCCAATATAAAGAGAGTTCCATCCTTTATATTATCGGTCCCTACAGACGAGATATCCAAGTCTCCATCCAAGTCATAATCAACACAATTTATTGAAAATAGAGGAATATTTGATATAAAAAATCTCTGTTCGTTCTTAAAATTACCATTTCCGTCGCCATACAAAATACCAATATATTTGTTGGAACCATTAACAAAGGCAATATCTAAATAATTATCATTATTAAAATCACCAATACAATTCCCAAAAACTTGTCCTTTCAAGATTCTCACCGGATTAGTATCAAAAGTACCATCGATTTTTCCTTTATAGAGAACAATTTCACTATATTGACCTCCAACAGAAGGTGTTGTGATAACAAAATCATAATAATTATCACCATTAAAATCTGAACCTTTATTCGTAATACCAATATCAACAGTACCATACGATTGAGGATAAAACATTATAAATTGGAAAGCAGCATTACCGAGGTTATGGTAGATATATACGCCGACATCTGTACCGATTGCAAGGTCATTTTTACCATCTCTGTTAAAATCAGCAGAATTTAATGAACGTACTTTTTCAGGCAATTCAATTTTATAGTTCTCTACAAAATAACCGGTACCTAATCCTGTAAATATAAAAACTGAATTAACGCCAGCACAGGCATAATCTACAAACTTATCTCCATCAAAATCGTTTAAGACAGCACTTCTTGTCAAAAATTCAGATGTTAAAGTTAGATGCTGATTTACATTATCAAATTCAAAATCTCCTAGACCTGATAGAACATTTACTCCTGAATTAGGTAATGAAACCGGATGTATTGCATCTAAAATATCATCTGAGTCAATAAAACCTAAAGAAAAAGTAGGACGGAAATATTCAATACCTGATAAAATAAATCTGGGGGTTAAAGTGTAGTTATTAAAATCAAAATCATAAGCAGCAAAAGTTGAATTTCGCTCAGCATTATAACCGGTTGTAATAATATCAGGATACAAGTCATTATTCAAATCTTCCCATATCATTTTTTGAGGTTGATGAAAATCAAGAATTTTATTAGATGTAAATTCTATAAGATATTCACTTGATTCGACAACTTGAATAATTATTTTTCCTTCTACGCAAGCGCCGGAAGAGTCACATCCTTCTATGACTGCCTGCCAAATTCCTATATCTAAAATTGAAGGAGTCCATTCAAAAGTGTATCCTTCATTTTCAATTATTGCCGGTAAATTAGAAGTTGTTTCTGAGTTGTCATATCTTGTAAATGCTTTAAGATGTATATTTACAGGATACCCTATCGGAGAACTTACAGATATATCTGTAGATAATAAACTTCCAGCAGTATTTGCCAGAACATTTTTTTCGATGTTTAAAACTGGATTTGGTGAACCGGCTACAATCCGAATTTCTTTTTTTACAAATTGTGGCTCAAAAACCTCATATTTATCCGGTATTTTTGTAGAAAACACAAATTCGTATGAAGGTTCTAAGTGAACACTGTCCATAACTAAATTCCCAACAGAAATTCCTGTAAAATAAAAATTAACTATAGCACCATTTCCAGGAGGTAAATTTTTTAAAGTTGAAAAAGCATAAAAACCAACTTGAAAATTATTAAAACCTTGATATTCACCACATTCACGAAAATTAAAAATTGATGGATCATTAAGACGATTAACGTAAGAGACAGAATCAAACCTTGCAGATGATCCTTCTAAAAATTCTGCATGAAAACGGGTTAAAATAGCATTTAGTTGCTTATCATTTACAACCCGAAAAGCAACTGGCATTGACCTGCCTACAATCAATGAGTCACATTCGATAACAATACTGTCTATTGCTCCTGAATCTTGGCTAAATGCTGATGAATAACATAAAGCGATTGTGATTAGAATAAATAAAAAAAATTTCATAAAAACCTCCCTAAGGTTTTAAGTTTTAGAGCAACTCCGTTTGCTATATGGTAACGTATCAACTAACGAAATTGTTTAATAAAAAGATAATGCTTAATAAGAAGAAATGCAATTATTTTTAATATTAGCCGTTATCTTTTAAATTAAACAATTAAGTTGCGTCTATTATGTCTACATAGTATGTTAAAGTTTAAACAGTAAACATAAAAAGAGAAATCAATGACCGGGAAAAGCGGAAATTTAATTTTAGCGGGAATGTTAGTTGGCACTGTTTTAGGAGTTGTCGGGGGGATATATGCCTCTGATTTATTTTTAGATATTCGGTTTATTGGTACAATGTTTTTAAATGCTCTTAAAATGATAGTTGTTCCATTAATAGTTGCGTCAATGATTGTTGGTGTAACTTCTTTAGGTGATGTTTCCAGACTTGGTAAAACGACAGGGAAAACATTATTGTATTATTTAGTCACAACCGGATTCTCTGTATTGATTGGTATTATTTTAGTAAATCTCTTAAAACCCGGAGTAGGTGTTGAAAGTTTTGGGGCTTTTATTCCCGATTTAGTGGCAAGCAGCAAGGGAAAAACATTTTTAGATGTTGTCATCAGTTTAATCCCGTCAAATATTATAGATGCTGCCGCCAAAGGAAAAGTTCTACCTCTTATTGTATTCTCATTATTGTTTGGAGCGGTTTTGACTACCATAGGTGAAAAAGGAAAACCGGTGATTCAATTTTTTGAAGGTCTTAATGCGGCAATCATGAAATTGGTAAACTGGATTATTTATTTTGCTCCTCTTGGAGTTATGGCGTTAATAGGTGGTATTGTTGCTGAAAACAAAGAATCACTTGGAGAGTTACTTTCTTCATTAGGACTATATTCGCTGACAGTTATTTTGGGCTTGCTCATACATGCTGTCATAATTCTTCCGTTAATGCTTAAAATATTTACCGGACGGAAGCCGATGCCATATTTTTTACATATGGGACAAGCACTCACGACGGCTTTTACGACAGCATCATCGTCAGCAACACTTCCTGTTACTATGGAATGTATTGAAGAAAAAAATAATGTAGATAAAAGAGCTGCCTCGTTTGTACTTCCTTTGGGTGCTACTATAAATATGGATGGGACTGCTCTCTATGAAGCTGTCGCAGCATTATTTATAGCACAGATTTACGGAATAGACTTAAGTTTTTCAGCTCAGATCATTATATTTCTCACCGCAACTCTCGCATCAATAGGAGCTGCCGGTATTCCTCATGCCGGTACTGTTACGATGGTCTTTGTACTTGGTGCAGTCGGACTTCCGCTTGAAGGTATCGGATTGATTTGGGCTATTGACTGGTTTTTAGACAGATGCCGAACAACAGTGAATGTATGGGGTGATTCTGTTGGAGCTGCCATTATTGCTGAAACAAAAGAATTTTCTAATAAATAAATTACTGCCTTGTAACGATACCAATAAATTCTGAGGTGCTCTATGAAATATCGACTTTTTTTACTGCTTATTTTTATCGCATCCACTCTGTTAGCAACAGAGAGAAATACCAATTTTACAGATACAGATTTAATAATCAATGAAAAATATTCCGCATCAAAATCCTTAGAAGATTGTGTTCTAAAAAAACATATTAATGTTGGCAGCGGGTATGCAACCGGACAAGCTCCGAATGATATAATTGTTACGTATTTTGACCCTGCTAACTGCTCAACTCCTGGGTATCCCTTTCAAGTGCAGTCTCTCTCATTTACATTGATTCCATTGACTAATAATAATTGGCCGGTAAAAATGGATGTGGTAATTTACTCTTCAACAATTTCCGGTGATAAATGTTCGGCACCGGATGCTGAGCTGTACCGTTTTTCGGTCGAATGCGATTCTGCTTCATGGACAATACCAACTATCGGCACTGCATTTTTACCTGACACTTTTTGCATTGATGAACCGTTTTATATTGGTGTGCAATATGCTGACAGCTTCGCTCACGCACCAACCTACCCGTCACTTTTGTTTGATACAACGTCTTTCCCTGACAGTTGTGATAATTATTATTATTTTGATCTCTCCCCTGCCTCATGGCATGAATGGTATGACTTTTGGGGTAGTAATATTCCGGGGTATCCGTGGTTTCAAGTAGAAGGGACGACTTTGTCTTCGGCTTGTTCTTTAGATTCGGATAATGATGGAATTACTGATTCTATTGACAACTGTCCTCAGACTTTTAATCCGCTGCAAATTGATTCTGATTTAGACTCTATTGGAGATTCCTGTGATAATTGTATTAATACAAGTAACTTCTCTCAGACAGATTTAGATAACGACGGTATTGGTGATGACTGTGACAACTGTCCAAATGATTTTCTTAATGATATAGATAATGATGCGGTATGTGAATCAGTTGATAACTGCCCCGGGATATATAACCCGCTTCAAGTTGATTCTGATTCTGATGGGCGAGGTGACGCCTGTGAAAACTGCTGTAATTTCATCCGTGGAAATGTAAATAATAACTCAGCTGATGAAATAAATGTTTCTGATTTAGTTTTTCTCATAAATTTTATGTTTGGAACTCCCACAGGGCAGGCACCACCTTGTTTTGAAGAGGCAGATGTTGACGGCAATTTACTCATAAATATTTCAGATTTAGTCTATTTAATTGCATATATGTTTGGTACTCCAGGCGGTCCCATGCCTTTAAATTGCCCATAAAAAAATAAATGATTGGTTTATGTATATAATTATATAAGTTAATTGAAACTTACCAAGTATATTTACGTTAAGCTTAAAAAGTTTTGTTTTTTGTATTCAACATATGATAGAGAGGTAATCTTGAGAACATGTATACTATATTTTTCATTTGTGCTGTTTGCATTTTCGGTTTCATCGGTATTTGGACAAGGACCGGTAATAGTAGTTACTGATAAAGTAGTGCAGAAGAATTTTAATAATCAAATCAAACTTATCGGCAGGACAAAAGGTCTTATAGAAAGTAATATTGTCGCTGAAATTTCAGGACGGGTACAATCGATAGAAACTTTGGAAGGAACGAAAGTATCAAAAGGACAGGTACTTCTCTCAATTGATTCTCAACCAATTTTACTTTTGCTTCAGGCAAAACAAGCCGAAGCACTTCAGGCAGAAGTACAAGCAGGACTAGCACGTGATCAAAAAAAACGAGCAGTTGAACTGCGGAAAAATAATCTTATTTCTGAGTCAGGGTTGGATTCTGCTATTGCATGGGATGCAATTCAAACGGCTAAATTTCAAAAAGCTGACGCTGAGAGATCTCAACTTGAAATTGATTTTGAAAATACTCAGATAAAGGCACCGTATGCCGGTTATACAGGTAGAAGGTTTGTTGATATCGGTTCATGGGTGACCCCCGGGATAGCAGTTTTTGAAATGGTTAATATTTCAAAGATTAAGATAATTGCTGATTTACCGGAAAAATATTTTGGTCAATTAAAAATCGGCAGTACTGTTTTAGTACGGCAATCGTCGCATGATGAGATTTTAAACGGTATTGTAACAGGTATTTCTCCGACAGCATCTGAAAAAACTCATACCTATCCTGTTATTATTGAAGTGACAAATAATGATGAGATTTTAGCCAGTGGAATGCTTGTACAGATTACTCTTTCATTAAAAAAGGAATTTAATTCAATCGCAGTACCCAAAGATGCAATCGTCCGTCAAGGCAATAATACGATTGTATATACAATAAAAGACGGCAAAGCATCGCTTTCTCCTGTAACAATTCTTGCAACTGACGGCACTCTCAACGCAGTACAGTCGCCGACACTTAAAATTGGTATGGAAGTTATTGTGCGAGGTAATGAGCGTGTCTACCCCGGTGCAGCAGTTATGACCGGTCATGAGAAAGCGTCAGAAGATTCTCAGCAAACTCCTGAAAATGAAGCAGGAGAATAAAAATTGAATATCATCCAATCTTCAATAAAGTATCCTGTAACCGTCATTGTTGCTGTACTTATAACAGTCATAACCGGTTTTTTAGCTTTACAGACAGTTCCGGTGCAATTAACTCCCGAAGTACAACGACCGGTAATAAATGTTTCTACAGTCTGGGCGGGGGCATCACCAAATGAAATAGAAAAAGAAATTATTGATAAACAGGAGAAATATCTTAAATCAATTGAAGGCGTTTTAAAAATGACTTCAACTTCAAATACCAGTTCCGGCTCGGTTTCATTAGAGTTTCCGGCTGGTACAGATATTTCTGAAATGTTTATTCGGGTTTCAAATAAGTTAAACGAAGTTCCCGGCTATCCTGAAAATGCAGAACAACCTATCATATCAACATCGGGTCCTTTTGATGATGCTATAGCATGGTTTGTTATAAAATCAGACGACAGCAGTATATATCTTCCTTATCAGAAAACATTTATTGAAGATTATGTAAAACCCCGCATGGAGCGTGTGAAAGGGATATCTTCAATTAATATTTTTGGAGGTTTAGAAGAGGAATTACATGTTGTCTTTGACCCTGCTTTAGTCGCATCGTCAGGGATAACAGTCAGTCAAATAATTCAGGCACTTCGTTCAGAAAACCGTGATATTTCCGGAGGTGATTTTTCAGAAGGGAAACGCCGCTATGTAGTACGTACGGTAGCAAGATATGAGTCTATCGAATCAGTCAAGCAGACTATTGTTACAGTAAAAAATGGTGTAGCAATAAGAATTAAAGATATTGCTGACGTTAAGCTTGCATACCAAAAACCTCAAGCCTTAGTAAGCCATTTCGGGAAAACTGCTATTGCGTTTAACGCCCAAAAAGAAGTTGGGGCAAACGTTATTGAAGTAATGGATAATCTCATGGCAGAGACGAAATTGATAAATAAAGAAATAATGGAACCACGTGGAATGTCTATTGAAAATGTCTATTCACAGACGGTGTATATTAATTCTGCGATTGATTTGGTTTTTAATAATATTTATTTAGGCGGTCTTCTTGCGATACTTTCTCTCTTTATATTTTTGCGTTCAAAAGCTGCTGTTCTTATTATTGGTATTTCAATTCCTATCTCTATCATTGCAACATTTTTTGCTATGAAATTATTTGGTCGTTCTATCAATGTCATATCTCTTGCGGGAATGGCATTTGCGGTTGGCATGGTTGTTGACAGTTCTATTGTTGTGCTTGAAAATATTTATCGTCACTTGCAGATGGGTAAAGAAAAATTTCAGGCTGCCTTGGATGCCACTAAAGAGGTATGGGGTGCATTGGTGGCATCGACAGTTACAACGGTGGCAGTATTTTTACCTATCATGTTTGTTCAGGAACGTGCCGGTCAACTGTTTAAGGATATTGCGATTGCGATTTGTTCTGCTATTGTAATTTCGTTGATAGTTTCAGTAACAGTAATCCCATCACTCTCTGCCAGAATTCTTTCAGCCTCGAAAGATACAACCAATGGGACTTCTGATTTTTTAAGTCGTTTCTCTCAGCTTATTGCACATTTTGTTGATACAATAAACAAAAACAACATAAGAAGGCTTGGAGTTATATTAGGAATTATTGTTATTTCTGTTGGTCTCACCGCTTGGCTTATGCCCAAAGCAGAGTATCTGCCAAACGGTAATCAAAGTTTTGTGTCTGGAGGCATCAATCCTCCTCCCGGATATAATATTGATGAGGTTGAATCGATTGGGAAATCTGTAGAAAAACAACTTGAGTTTCTCTACTCGCCCGATTCTATTCCGGAAAATCTTCCCGGTGGCGGTATTAATAATTTCTTTTTTGTTTCGACACCATCGATGGCTTTTTT
>CAJVYT010000027.1 GCA_913009765.1 uncultured candidate division Zixibacteria bacterium | reverse complement strand
ATCTGTAAAGTGGTTTGATGGAGATGCTTTTAAATATAATGAACCACCTTCTGTTTCGTAATAATCTTTGTAATCCTCTTTTGCAAATAAAGCAAAAACTGTGTTCTCGTCTGTGCCGATTAACCAATCATCATCTGACAGAAGCTGTCTGTAAAAAGTACCGCCGACAGCAATTGCTTTTTCACGAAAGAGTACTTGTTCGAGTAAAAATTTATAACGACCACGGTTAGAGGCAAAGCCGATACCTATTTCAGCCTCCAAAGTAGGGAGTAGAGAATCTATATCCTCATGAAAAACTTTTGCTGAAAGAGCTAACCCATCTACTCGGTTATAAGAAAGATATCCGTCATAATCAAAATCTTTTTTGTCTCTAAAGAGACGGTGTTTTAAAGCTCGTCCTTTTTTATTATGGTCATAAATCTCGCCATAGACAATAGCTGAACTTGCAATATCTACTTTTCCTGTAATAGATGCAATATCACCCCGTACAACACCATCACCGACAACATTTATATTTCCAAAAAGAGATATAACATTTTTGTTAACTTCCCCGTTGATAGTTATATCACCTGTAACAGATAATAATATTCCCCTTATAAATTCATCTTGATTAACATAAATATCTTTGTCAACCGAAATACGATTTCCCTTTTTAAACCGAGCAAGTTTAGAACTGTCAAGTGGGGTATAAAATGAAATCGTGATGCGGTTGTCAATTTCAGAGATATTGTAGTCAGAGATTTTATCTAATGATAAAGTGAGATGATTTATATAAATATTATTATCATCAAAAATCAGTTTACCTTTAGAAGATACCTGATTGTTTTTAACTTGTATGTCTTCTTTGTTTGCTGTTACAGCTGACACGATTTTGTCTGAAACAGAAACTATTACAATTTCATTATTATTTCTACTATATTCTATCTGAAAATAATCTATCTGTTTTTTTTTCGATTTATACTCTTTGTACTCAATAGCTGATACAGTAGTGGCAATAAGAAGCAGTGCCAGACAAATATATGTATATTTATTTTTCATTTATGTTCTCCATTTAAGATAAAAAATAAAGTTTCTACATAGAAATCAAGTTTTATATACATTAGAGTCTGAAAACATTTAAAATGTTTCAAGTATTTTAAGATAAAAATCTATCCTTGTAGTCTTGTAATGCTTGAATATGAGCTTCAAAAGCAATATTATCAGGGAGTTCATCAAAACCAAAATACTCTACTTCCAAAGCATCGTCCATCGCCTCCAATTTTCCGCCAATTCTATCAGCAAGATAGAGCAGTAGTACAGCGTTGCTGCGTGGATCATCGATTCCTGAATATACTTCGAAAAAAGATGTAATTTTAATATCCAATCCGGTTTCTTCATTTAACTCACGAACAGTTGTTTCAGTCGGGTGTTCGTGCCATTCCATATAACCTGCCGGTATACACCAGTCGCCGATTTTTGGAGGGTGAGCCCGTTTAACTAAAAGTATTTTATTATCTTCAACTATTATGGCTCCGGCAGCAGGTACCGGATTTTGATAATAAATAAAGTCACACGCATCATTTGGACATACCAAACGTGTTGTACCGTCTAATATTTTTTCTTCCAAAGTTGTCTTACAAAAAGGGCAGTACTTGTATCCGTTATGAGAATTTTTACGGCGTGTCAGTTTCTCTGCATCAAAATTATCATGGTGACTTGTCATCTAAAATCCATTTCTTATTTTAAGCGATACAATTGTTGTATCATCACGAGGAGGATATGTTGTGTCGTGTAAACGAACATCCTTTAAAATTGAATCAATCAATTCACTCGGTTTATTATGCTTATGTATCTTTACAAATTCATATATTCGTGCTTCGGTATATTCTTCCTCTTGTTCGTTCATAGCTTCCGAGAGACCGTCAGTAAAGAAAAAGAGCGTATCATCTTTGTGAAGTCGTACTGTTTCAGATTGATAACTCATATCGGGTAATGCTCCTATAATTGCCCCGCCGGTTTTTAATAATTCTTCGTCACCGTTTGCTCTTACTAAAAGAGGGTAATTATGACCGGCGTTAGAATAATGGAAATAACCGTTTTCAGTATCCAGTTCTCCATAAAAGAGGGTGACATATTTTTCTGCGGACGATGATTCTACCAGTTGTTTATTCATATTTTTAAGCATCAAATCAATAGGGGTTCCATTATTTACTTCACTTCTTAAAATAGCCTGTGTTTGGGCAATCATCAAAGCAGCCGGCATGCCTTTGCCAGAGGCATCAGCAATACAAATCCCAAGTTTATGTTCATCTTTATACACAAAATCATAGAAATCGCCTCCAATTGTACGTGATGGTGTCGAATGAGCTGATATTTCCATAGAGGGATGTTTTGGAGGAGAAGAGGGGAGCAAATTTAACTGAATTTCACGAGCCATTGTCACTTCTTCTTGTAAACGCATTCGTTCCAACGAATCAACATACAGTCTGGCATTTGTAAGGGCAGATACCATCTGATTAGACAGTACTCCTAATAGATTTATATCTTCAGCAGAATAATTATATCCGGCAGCTTTTGAGGTTAGAGCCAAAAACCCAAGCAAGTGTTCTGAGTCTTTCATTGGTAAAATTATTTTTATCTGCCGAGCTTCAAGTTCTTTTGCCAAAACAGAATCTTTTGTATAATCGCTCAACGATTGAAAAAATGTAGGAGTATCCAGTTGATTAATACCCCGCAGAAGGATATCATCACGGGACAAAACTTTTTTTTGTCTGTTTTCTTTATCAAGATAAAGAACATATTCAGCAAGCGAATCATCGTATAAAACAAAATATATATTTTCAACAAGCAGAGTCGTTTTAAGGGTCTCATCTATAATACGGCGTAGTTTTAGCGGGTCGAAAAGTGAAATAACCTGTCGTGAGAACCGTTCAATAACATTTCTGTGGTCTGTTTGTGTATGCATAAAAAATGAACGGGTGAATTCATCAATCCAGTTATTGATTGGCTGAAACAGTAACAGCAGCAGACCTATGATGACATAGTTAATAATATTTGCCTGCTCGCCAAAAATTGGTACCAAAAACGCCTTTGATTGTAATACCAAAGTTACATAGAGTCCAACAAACAATGCCGAGGTTATCGAATATACAAATGACTGCCTGAATGCGAGTCGAACATCTAAAAACTGATATTTGAGCGTAGCATATATAATCAACGATGTACCGGACAGCAGAGCTATGAGAATAAGTAACGAACTGAAAGTGTTGTTGATATATTCTGAAAATAAAGTATTTCCCAAAACTGCAATAATATATGAACCCAACGAAATACGGGTTGCCCAATTTATTACTTTTGTCTGTGTTAAAATTCTTGGATTCGTTACTAACTTTTTACCTGATTCCAAAAAATAAATTGTTGCTAAAGCAAAAAAGATATTAAAAATTCCAAAAATTATCGCATGTGTTGCATTTATAAAACTTATGAATAGTGACGAATACGTTATAAGTATCGAAAAAGGTTTTAATATCAATCCGGAAAAACCTTCTGAGTTACTGCCAACCTGCATAGAGTTTAAAAAATTGATAAAATCATTGGCAAATATGATGATGATGAGATGCATTATCTGAGGTGTAAAAATAAAATATCTTATGCGGGAATGTTTAAAATTTTTGAGCCTGTCTTCGGGGAATATCCACGAAAATAAGAGCAGAAGCGGGAAGAAAAACTCCCAAATATAATGCAAATTATATAAAATAGATTCTTCAAATTGAACACCTGTTAGTGATGATGTATCTATAATAAGTCCCAATGCAATGAACAGGGGTCCAATACCTGCAAAAAAGAGTGTAGCTCCGAAGGTACGGTTTAAACGGTTTGAGATATTATCGCGAACTATCGTGATAGCTAAAAATATCAAAAAACCGCCGATTAAAAAATACAGTATCGATTGTATCAATTCAAAATTCATTAAAGACTTTAATCCCTATCTCTTTATACAATAGACTTGGTAATGGTCGTTGTTGTTCCACTTTCTGTGGTTTTTACATCAACGGTATCCATTAATGCGTTGACGATAAAAATGCCCCGCCCTGTATCTTTTAAAAGATTTACTTCATCTAATGGATTAGAAATTGTTTGCGGATCAAATCCTTGACCTTGGTCTGTAATGACAATTTCCACATCACTGTTTTTTTGTGAAATGGAAACTGAAACAGTTTTACTGCTGTCAAGTTTATTTCCGTGACTTACTGAATTATTGACTAATTCTGACACAGAAATTGCAATGTCGGCTATAATAGATTCGTCAACTTCATATCCGCGAAGAATTCCTTCGATGAAATCATCTATGTTAGTAAGATACTCCAGGCTGGAGGGGATAGTTATCATGTTGCCTTTTATAATAGGTTCATGCATGCCTGTGTACTCCTAAGAAAAGAGGCAGACGCAGATAAATTGTGCCTGCCTGCAAATATCGTTATCAGCAAAATGTTGTTTTATTGTTCAAATGACTTAATTGCTTCGGCTATTGAGTCATACGATTCAAATACCGGATCAAGTTTTGTAATTACTAATAAAGTTTTAATCTTTTCAGTGACATTAGCCAGTTTTAGCTTGCCGCCATTATTGCGAAGTGTTGTGTAACCTGATATTAATATCCCAAGACCCGTTGAATTCATCCAGTCCACTGCTGATAAATCGACTATGAATTGTTTTTTGTCCTGCTCGATAAATTCATATAATTTATCATGTAGAAGACTCGCATCGGGACCACCCATTATTTTACCGGTTGGTTCTAATACAATTACACCATTTTCTTCGCGGTCAGTCAATTTCATAATTCCTGCCTCCGCAAGTTATTCTATTGATACGTATGTTCTAACTTTAAGTTGCTGTCAGAGTATTTTTACTGACGGATACGTATTTTTATATTCTCCTTTAAAAACTTGAAATTCAGACTCAAAGTCAAGGTTAATTTTATGATGGATTATTGAGTGATTAATATAACTAAATGTGATAATTCATTGTCATTCCCGAAAACGGGAATCCAACATTGTTGTTTTGTTATATAATATACAATGTCATGTCTTTCCGATACCTGACACCTCTCCGTGCTTGACACGGAGTCCAGAACAAATCATCCAGCAATAATCTAAAAATTATAAAATAAACCCACCCCTTTATTACCTCTTTTTTTAGGGGAACAATTGTAGGGTTGAGGCTCCCTCAATCCTTCGCGTTAGGAACAGGCAGGCCTGTTCCCTACAAAACCACACCACTCCGGCTTCGCCGGAGTCCAGAACAGAAACAAATATAACAGTATTTTTGTAGGGCGGAAATCTTTAGCATTTCCACCATCAATGACAAAACTCTTTAGCTAAGTATAAAAATTGTAGGTCGCGGTTCCGTTGGTTTGAAATCGTTAGATTTCAAAATCGAGAAACCCGACATATTTGCTAATATTTAGTAACACCAGCCATCGCGAATTACCAAAGGGAGTGTGGCAATCTCATCTTTTTATAATAAGCTGGAAATGAATTGTCCAATGTGGTGTTAGGAACTAATTTCTGATATTTTTATCATTTCAAGATCCTTTGACTCCGCTCAGGGTGACTAATAAAAAAACAGGTCTCAAAAGCGAGACCTGCCCAACGAATTCTTTGTCAGAACCACTAAAGGGTTCTGACCTACAAAGCTTCAGTCGGAGTCCAGAACATAAACAAATTACATAAATTTATCGCACAGCAGTCATTGCGAATTCGCCTAGGCGAATGGCAATCTCATCTTATGCATAATAATATCTTGAAATATATCACATAGACAAAGTTCGTTATATTTTAGTATTACTTGATCAACAATTATACTATTTCAGTTGTTTTACTATACAGGATAGGTTATAATAGATTTTAAAATTCTGTTATAAGGATGGTGCTATTGATAAATTTTATTAAAGTACTTGGATTTATTTCTATTTTTATTTTTTCTCATACATATGCGAATGCTAATTATAACCTTGATAATTTTTATGGTGAATTTAACCCCAAGATAAAAAATGATAGCCTCTTTATCAAATATGATCTTATGATTAAAAGAGAAGTATATGATTCAATCCAATTTCAATTAACTTTGAATATTGATAATTCAAATACTGTCAATACTACCGATACAATCTGGAAACGATTAGAAATTTCTAAAAGCAATAGTGATAATTCAATTACAATGAATAGTTGGAATGGGCAAATTATTTATCCAAACTTTCAAGATGATATACCAAATCATTATAGATTACGATTATTTTATACCGAAAATGAAAATATCTCATCAAATGGTGATGTAATAGTAGTACTTCCTTTTTTCGCTATAGGAGGCGGAAAGAAATCAAGTGTCGGTTTGGGTTTTTTTACTAAAAGTGGTTTTGATCCACCAATTCATTCAAATGCAAACGGACTTGTATGGCAATTAGAAGATAGGATGGGACGGTATTATCGAAATTACAGTATTGTATTTGGATACAGCATAAACCATTCAAAAAAATTCTCGCTATATGATTATGGAAGAATTGAGGGTGAATTAATACTATGGGGAAAAGATAGAATTTTTCCGATTTTTCATGCTGCTGTGACATACTCTAGAATAAAAGGATATGAAGACCCAAATGAATTTGTGAAAAAAGGGTTTGGGCTTGAAGGTGGTATTCGAGTAGAGAGTAAGTTTGAAAGGTTTAGATATAGCTATAATACTTCAGTAGGTGGTTATCATCGATTTGATATGGTGTTTGCGATTTCAGCAAAATTCGGAGGACAAAAAATTGGTACTATTTATTCGTTGTATAGTGGGAAATATGCCAGAATGATTTCTATAAATGTTTTTATGGAAGGTTGGGGTGGTAACAAACTTGCTTATCACAACAATAGACCATTTATACATAAAGCACTATCTATTGTCGGGTGGCTTCCCTTTTCTCCTTTTATTTTATTAATGTCATTAACAGAGTAAGCAACACGTATATAAAAAAGGCAGGTCTCAAAAGCGAGACCTGCCCAACGAATTCTTTGTCAGAACCACTAAAGGGTTCTGACCTACAAAATTAATCCTACCCTGTCTTCTTAACAGCCTTTGCGATCGGTTTCCATTCGAGTGCCTTAGTAGGGCAGAAGTGAGCACAGGCAGGGTCGCCTCCGCACAAGTCACACTTTACTATCAAATCTGTTTGAGTATCCAAGATAGCACATCCAAATGGACAGGCTGCTACGCATGCCATACAGTTTACACATATTTCATGGTTCAGTTCAATAGCACCCGTAACAGGATTACGTTTGAGTGCGTTGACCAAACATGATTTTATACAGGCGGCATCATCGCATTGTAAACAGGTAACCGGTACCCATAAATCTTTAAAACCGCCGTCTATTGGAGAGATACGAGTCAACGTACGAACACCGTCAATAGCATGAGTAAATGAACAGGCTAATTCACAAGAACGGCATCCGGTGCAGAGTTCAGGTTTTACAATAAATCTATGGTTCATGATCTTGCCTCTCTATCCCAATTAGAAATTCGTCCCATTGTGGTGGCGAGTTCTTTACGGTGGCACTCGTCACATTTTTCAAAATAGTCATACGGAATATCTCTATTTTTGCTCAAGTATTCAGCAAATTCTTTGGTGACGGTTGTCTTGCCGCATTCTTTGCAGGCAATCATCTCGAAATCTTTTTCCCAGATAGTCAATCTGCCGTTTGACATATTATATTCGATATAATTTGTCGGACAATTTTTAGCACATGACAAACAGCCTACGCATGCTTCAGGTGCCATGTTGAGTGGCGGAGCGACTTCTTTTCCGTGTCCCCGTCCAACCATAGAGATAGCATGGAATCCCATCGTATCACAGATACGAGTACAGATACCGCACAAGATACAATTATTACCGTCAACAATTTCTTCAAACTGTGTCTTAAGCACTCCATACTCAGCGGCAAGCTGACGAATCTCAGGCGATTTTGGATGACGTGCTAAATACAAATCTAAAATTGAAGACCTGAGTTCATTCACTTTTGGAGCATGAGTATTAACTATCAGTCCATCAGCGGCAGGGTAGAGGCACGAGGTAACATAATCGCACCAGCCGTCCCATTCAGGTTTTGTAATCTCGACCATACATAAGCGGCAGGCACCTGACGGTTCCACTGCTTCGTGATGGCAGAGAGTGGGAATATCAATTTGTTCACGGCGAATGACTGTAAGAAGCATCTCACCCTCTTGAGCCTGAACAACTTTTCCGTTTATAGTTATATGAATCATCTATACTCCTAACTTACTAAAATCGCTTCAAAGTTACAGACAGCATAACAAGCACCGCATTTGGTGCATTTATCTTGGGCGATAACATGTATTTCTTTTTTCTTACCGGTTATTGCATCATATCCACAGGCAGGGATACACGCCATACATCCGGTACAGTTATCTAAAATCTTATAGGTAATAAGTTCAGGACAAACACCCGCCGGACATTTTTTATCTTTTATATGAGCAATATATTCATCTTTAAAATACTTAAGCGTACTCATCAAAGGATTCGGACCTGATTTGCCCAAACCGCAAAGAGAGCCGATTATAACATTTTCAGAAAGACGTTCCATCTTTTCAATGTCAGACATCTCGCCTTTTCCGGCACATATTTTTTCAAGAAGTTTATGCAGTTGATACAAACCTTCACGGCATGGTGTGCATTTTCCGCAAGATTCTTCAACTAAAAATGCAAGGAAATATTTGGCAACATCAACCATACAGGTTTTATCATCCATAACAATCAAACCGCCGGAACCCATCATAGAGCCGACCTCAGTCAGCGAATCAAAATCAACCGGTAAATCAAGCATTGCTTCAGGGATACATCCGCCGGATGGACCGCCGGTTTGTACAGCTTTAAAAGGACGGTCGTCTAAAATCCCACCGCCGATGTCATAAATTATTTCTCTGAGAGTGATACCCATCGGAACTTCAATCAGTCCGGTATTGCGTACTTTACCGACTAATGAGAAAACTTTTGTACCCGTACTTTTTGGCGTTCCGATAGATTTATACCAGTCGGCACCATTACGAATAATTGTCGGTACATTTACTAATGTTTCGACATTATTGAGAACAGTCGGTTGGTCATAAAGACCTTTGACAACCGAGCGAATATATTTTGCTCGTGGTTCACCAACTTCACCCGCTACAGATTTCATCAGAGCCGACGATTCTCCGCATACAAAAGCTCCTGCACCGCGGGCAATCTTAATTGTAAATGAAAAATCAGAACCTAAAATATTTTCACCAAGCAAGCCTGACCGTTCACAATCTAAAATAGCTTTTTCAAGATGTCTCACCGCCAAAGGATATTCCTCACGAACATATATATATCCTTCTTTGGCACCAATAGCATAAGCAGCAATCATCATGCCTTCTAAGACACCATGGGGGTCGCCTTCCATAATAGAACGGTCCATAAATGCTCCGGGGTCACCCTCGTCACCGTTGCAGATAACATAATGTTTGTCGGCTTTGATGTTTTTACAAATTTTCCATTTTCTGCCGGTTGAGAATCCGCCTCCGCCGCGTCCGCGTAAACCGGAGTTACTGATTTCATCAACAATTTCATCAGGACTCATTTTAAATAAAACTTTCGCAAGTGCCTGATAGCCGTCAACGCCGATATATTCTCTTATCTCATGGGGAGCAATTTTACCGAGGTTACGCAATGCAATCCGCTGTTGATGTTTGAAAAATGAAATGTCGTTATATTTTGTAATCTTTGAACCGTCAATAGGATTGGTGAACAGAAGCGGTTCGATAACTTCATTTTTCAGAAATGATTTATCTAAAATATCATCAACATGTTTTGGTTTTACTTTTGTATAAAATGTTTCCTGCGGTTCGATAATAACCAAAGGTCCTAACTCACAAAAACCATGACATCCGGTTTCTTTTAAAATCTCAACCGAAACATCTTTTAATTTCCGTTTTGCTAAACCATCCCGAACCGAGTCAACGATTTTTAAAGCACCATTGGCAATACATCCCGTACCGCAGCAGACCAACACTTTTTTTGGATGTTCTTTCTGTGTGGCGAGACACTCTTTTTTTATCTTATTGAGTTCTTTTACATTTGATATTTGCATCTTATTTCGCCTTTAACAGTTTTTTTACTTTGGATACTTTTACCGAGCCGTGATATTTGTCATCAACAACAACAACCGGTGCCATCGCACAGGCACCAACACAAGCAACCACTTCAAGGGTAAATTTCATATCTTCGGTTGTTTCGCCTGCTTTGATATGAAGATGATTCTCAAGCTGCTCTTGCAAAAGTTTTGCCCCACGAATATGACAGGCAGTGCCGGTACATACTTTAATTATTTTTTCACCTTTTGCCGTGAGAGAAAATGAATTATAAAATGTCGAAACCGAAAAAACTGTCGATAACGGTACATCGAGAAATTTTGAGGTTTCCTCTAATGCTTCACATGGAAGATACTGATATTCTTTTTGAATGTCTTGCAGTATAGCAATAAGTGATTCCTGTGATTTTGGATGATTATCAAAAATGGTGTGTAAATTTTCAAAGTTATGTTTCATGCTGAGACCTTCTTCGCTTTTACAAGATTTTTCTTAGCGAACTCATAACCGGTTTTTAAAATTTGTTTATTTAGTTCAAGCATCTCTTTTTTGTGACCGAGTTTTTGCGTGAGAGTTTTTTCAATCGTTTTTAATTTTAAAATTCCGGTAGCACCGATAAAGGCACCGATAACGGCAATGTTTGCTACTTTAGGGTTGCCTGCGTCTAATGCCATTTGATTGGCGGGAATTAAAAGTTGGTCGATATCCTCTCGCTTGGATAAAACATTAATGAGCGATGAGTTAACAATTAACAATCCTCCCGGTTTTACTTTTGATTCAAATTTATCAAACGATGGTCTGTTGAAAACACAAATTCCGGTGGGTGTGTTAATAATCGGTGAACCTATTCTTACGTCTGAGATGACTATTGTACAGTAAGCGGTTCCGCCGCGCATTTCCGGTCCATACGAAGGGAGCCAGATTACTTTTTTATTTTCATTCATTCCCGAATAGGCAAGCAGTTGCCCTGCAGTCATAATTCCCTGTCCGCCAAATCCCGCTATGGTTACTTCATATTGTTCCATTATTTTTCCTCCTTGGCAAATGAATCTTTGAAACATCCAAGAGGATAGTACGGAAGCATATTTCCCTCAAGCCATTCTGTTGATTCTTTAGGAGTCTGACCCCAGTTCGTCGGACAGGTTGAGAGTACTTCAACTAATGAGAAGCCTTTATTGGCTATCTGATATTCAAATGCTTTACGGATAGCTTTTTTTGCCTGTATGACATGCCGAGGAGAATGAACTGAAACTCTTTCTAAATACATCGGTGTAACTAACCCCGAAAGAAGTTCCACCATTCTAATCGGATATCCGGTACTTTCCAAATTTCTTCCTGAAGGGCAAGTGGAAGTAATCTGACCCTGTAATGTAGTCGGTGCCATCTGACCCCCGGTCATACCGTAGATGGCATTATTGACAAATATAGCGGTCAGTTTTTCACCGCGGTTGGCAGCATGCATAATTTCACTCATACCAATAGAGACTAAATCACCGTCTCCCTGATAGGTAAAGACTATCATGTCAGGGCGGAGCCGCTTGAAACCGGTCGCTATTGCCGGAGCTCGTCCATGAGGGGCTTCCAAAAAATCACAGTTAAAATAATTATATGCCAAAACCGAACATCCTACAGGAGCGACACCTACAGTGTTTTCTCTGATACCCAATGAATCAATCGCTTCGGCTGCTAGTCTATGTATAATTCCATGAGTACATCCGGGGCAGTAGTGTGTGACTACATCGGTCATTGCTTCCGGTCGGGCAAATAATGTTTTTGAATTATTGTTCATATCCGACCTCATGCTTTCTTTTTCGATTTAGATTTTTTTGGTACCATATCTTTTATCTTTTTAACAATTTCTTCAGGAGATGGCACCACTCCACCGGTACGACCAAAGAAAGAGACTTTTTTCTTGCCTACAATAGCATGTTCTACATCTTCAACCATTTGACCGGTACTCATTTCAACGACTAAAACTTTTTTTATATTTTTTTTTGTCGCTTCGGTATAGATAGCATTTTGAGGAAAGGGGAAAAGAGTAATAGGGCGAAAAAGCCCAACCGAGACACCGTCTTTTTCCAACGCATCAATTGCAGTCTGACAAATACGAGCTGTCGTACCATAAGCTACTATCATGATTTCATTGTCATCAGTAACTTTATATTTTTCAAATCGTACTTCGTCTTTTTTCATCAATTCATATTTAGCGTGCAGATGCCAACTGCTTTTTTCAAGTTTGTATGGGTCTAAAAAGAGAGACTTAATAATTTTTGGTTTTCTTCCTTTGGCTCCGGTTATTGCCCATGTTTTTGGAGGCAGTTCAGGTTCTTCGTATGTGTCAGGAAATTCTACCGGTTCCATCATCTGACCAATCATACCGTCACCAATCATCATAACCGGATTGTTGTATTTATCCGCCAAGTGAAATGAAAGCATCATAAGGTCAACAGCTTCCTGAATCGTTGATGGGGCAAGTACAAGTAATCTGTAATCACCATGCCCGCCTCCTTTGACTGATTGAAAATAGTCAGACTGTGCCGGTAAAATTCCGCCCAGTCCGGGACCGCCGCGCATGATATTTACAATAACGCATGGAAGTTCGGCACCTGCCATATAGGAAATTGCTTCCTGCATTAAAGAAATTCCGGGGGAAGAGGATGTTGTAAAAACTCGTTTTCCGGTTGAGGCTGCTCCAAAAAGCATATTCGCAACAGCAAGTTCTGATTCACCCTGTAAAAAAACACCGCCGACTTCCGGCATCCGCTTTGCGAGATATTCGGCAACTTCTGTCTGTGGAGTTATTGGGTAACAAAAATAATTGGTGGCACCTGCTTTGATAGCAGCTTCAGCAATTGCTTCGTTACCTTTCATAAGTATTTTAGCCATTATTTTTCTCCTTGTGCCTAATATTCGAAAAGAGCAAATAAAGTTCCATGAGTATGAACTTCTATTGCTACATCGGGACAGGTTATCGCACAAAGCTGACAGCCGATACATCTAGAACTGTCAACCATCTCCGCATAGAAATACCCCTTCACTCCGATTGTCTTTGACATTCGGAGAATATCTTGGGGGCATGCTCTCACACAGAGTTCACATCCTTTACAATGATTTTTATCTATTATTACGCCGGGCATATAGGTTCCTTTTCTTTTTTTGTTTTACTCCCAGGGCTTTAAAAGCGATCGGTTTAGGGGTAAAACCGGAATGTCTATGTTTGCTCTATTTATTTTATCCAAAATCTTTTGTTCGGCTGAAACAAAAAACAGTTTTAAGCCGGTCTGTTTACTTACTTCTTTTGATAATTTGATTCCTCGCATGACAACTTCTTCATCGGTATCATCCATCATATGGGTGTTTGATATTATACCTGTAAATTGTAATCTTGATGCTGATTCTATTTCAGCAATCGTTTTTAGGCTGCCGGCAAGGTCTGATGTGAAAGGACGGTTGGCATTCAATACAAGCAGCATATCATACGTAGAGGTATCAAATGATGTTCCCAAGGAACTCAAAACTCTCGCACCTACATCATCTCCTCCGACATCACAGATAATTGTACCCTCTGCAGTCTCAATAGTTCCTCTTACTTGAGGAAGAATTATCGGAAGGTCTGCATAAAACTGTGCTCCCTCAGGATTGATAGGGGAGATACCGAGTTTTTCAAGTTCGGCTGATGCTTCACGGGAACGAAAATAAGGATTGGCAATATCTAAATCTAAAATTGAAATAGGACGAGCCGTAAAAGAACTGTCAAGCACAAGATGTCTCGCCAAATTTACCGAAACTTCCGATTTCCCGGAGCCATACCCGCCGACAATGATATTTATAGATTTTTTAATATGGGGTGAGTCCCATTTTTGTAAGCGACTATCCGTCAACACTGCTGTACCTTATGTATCTAATTTAAAGTGTTTTCTGTATTCCACATCAAATTCGGCTTCTCTACAGCATACTAAAGACCCTCAAATTAGTCTTGGTTCAAATATCGCCAAAATTCTCAATGAAGTCAAGTCAGTTTGTGAAAAAAATAACGTAAAGAATAAATTTGACTCATGTGAGATTCCTATGTATATTTTCCAAACATGTTTGCTTTAAATAAATTGTACTTTTTTGTATATGTATTAATTATAAAATTTTTATGAAGAAAATGAGTGTCTCTTTGAAATCATGTATGCCTAATATATTGTTATTTGTCATTTTTTTGCTTTTAGGGGCTTGTAGTTCTAAAAAAGAAACGCAAAAAGTGAAGCCTGCTTCACCTCAAATTTCTTTTAATAACATACAAGATACAACAGTGTATGTTGATACTGCCAAAACATATGATTATGATTCTTGGTCGACAGCTCAATATAAAAATATTAAAATTATCTTTCCTGAAGGGCATCCATTTACTGAGAAGATGCAGGATTACGCCCAAATATATAAAACAGTTTTACGACGAGATTTCCAATTTTTCAGATTACCGGAGCCGACCGATTCAATCACAATATTTTATTACACAGGTTTTGGACAGGGACAGGATTTGGCGAACTCAGAATTTCCGACAGTTCGTGGTGATTCCATTTACTACTGGCCCGGGAATAGGCTGGGTATTACTGCTGCTATGTATGCATTAAAACAGTGGACTAAAATTGATTCGCAGTATAAGTTTTTATACCATGGTATTTTGCGTTTGCTTGATGCGTCAGGACGTAATTATCATGTAACGACACTTTCATTCATAGATTCAACAAAGTTTATTTATCTTCAGGATTTAATCAAGGATACGAGGGTTAATTACAATGCGGAAGCGTATCAGTCTGCCGAGGCTGCTTCTTTTATAGACTATTTTATTTATAAATATGGTATTGATAATTTTAAATTACTATATGAATCACCACGTGAATTTGAGCCGACAATCCAAACTATTTGCAATATAAATTTGGATACGTTGGAAAAAGATTGGCTGAGGGTTATTCGCCAAGCAATGAAGAAAAAAAAGTAGAATAAATAGAGGTATGTAATGTCATCAGGAAATTGGAAAACAGCTATAACGAAAATTGAACCCGGTAAGATCCATGTCAAAGGGTACAATATTACTGACATAATGGAGAACCTCTCTTATGCCGAAACAGTCTATTTAATTCTCAAAGGTGAACTTCCTTCTCAAGCTGAAGCAGAACTGATGAATGCTATTTTGGTTGCCTCAATAGACCATGGTGCGACTCCGCCGTCTGTCTTGGGTGCTCGTACTGTCATGTCAGGGGGAAACTCGCTTAATGCTGCCGTTGCAGGCGGTGTCTTGGTTATTGGAGACACTCATGGGGGAGCAATAGAACAATCAGCAAAAATTATGCAGGAATGGGCTGCTAAAGGTAAAGATGCCGTATCAACAGCTTCTGAATTGGTCGACTGGCTCAAAGAAAACAAAAGAAGAATGCCGGGCTTTGGACACAGGCTACACAAAGTTGACCCACGTACTGCAAAACTTTTTGAGATAGCTGACAGACATGGCTATTTGGGGAAACATATAGAACTGTGTAAAGCGATAGAATCCACCCTTGCTGAAAAAACAGGAAAACAACTTCCTATCAATGTTGACGGTGCTATTGCTGCTGTTATTTCTGACATGGGTTTTGATTGGCAGCTTGGCAAAGGATTTTTCATTATTTCACGAGTTCCCGGACTCATTGCTCATGCCTATGAAGAAAAGACTCGTGAAAAACCAATGCGAAAACTTGGACCACTTCCATTTGATTATGACGGTCCCGACGAACGGGAAATAAAATAAGATTATCCTGTCAGGAAAGTGTTTCTGACAGGATTATTGTCTGTCACCCTGAGTCCGCCTAAACGGAAAGGGTCAGTTTTTTCACACACTTTATTCCACTCGGGGAAACAATTGTAGGGCTGAGGCATGCCTCAACCTTTCATGAGGAACAGGCATGTATGTTCCCTACAAAAAAACCACCGAACTCCTCTCCGTGTTTGCCACGGAGTCTAGTCCTAACGCCATGAAAATAAACACAACCAATGTCTTCCAGTATAATGAATGTGATTGAAGATTGGCAGACGAGAACGTCTGCCACAACAATGTCGGGTTTCTCACGATTGTATTTTTATAGAATCGGAACTGCGACCTGCAAGTGTAAATTTCCATCCGTCTAAATCTTCAGCACTGTATTTGGTCATAATTTCTTCCTCTTTTTGCTGTCTTTCACGTTTCTTTTTAGCAGCAATAGCAGCAGCGATTGCACTGGCTCCTGACATATTTTTCTCCTTTGTTTATTATATATACCAAATAAAGAAACATATATTCAAATGTAGATATAATAATAAGATAAAATTGTAAGTAGTTAGTCGATCATGATTAAAAAAAATACGCCCGGAAGGAGTCGAACCCTCAACCTTCTAATCCGTAGTCAGACGATCTATCCAATTGATCTACGGGCGCATTTGAGTTTTCTAATAAGCAAATTCTTACAAAAAATGTCAAGTGAAATTTATTGACGATATTGGATTTACACAATATTCCAATTACTGCTCTAATGAGTCCAGCAAATGTGTGGAAGTTTCTATCTGAGGAGTATTTGAGGGATTATGGTCTAAAAAATTCCGAAAGTAGAACTCGGCAGAATCAGCTGCTTTTTTATCCAGCCAAATCAAACCTGCATTATAATAGCTTTCGGTAAATGACGGTTCTATTTTTATCAAATTATAATACACCATCAATGCCGAATCAAGTTGTCCGAGCCACATATATGAAAGTCCAAGATTGTTATGAGCAAAAATATAATTTGGTCTTTCAGAAATGACTTTTTTAAACTGCTTTTTGGCATTCTCCGGTTGGAATATTTGTAAATACAGATAACCCAAATTATAACGCATCATAAAATTACTGTTTGGAAGAGTCAACCCATGTAATAATAGTTTTTCGGCTTTTTCATATTTCTTTTGTGAGGTAAGTAAGAGTGCGTAGTCGTTGAGAGTCTCAGTTTGGTTATAGTCAGCATCAAGTGCTTTTTGGTAATATTCAGAGGCTTTTCTGATGTTGCCTTGTTTTTGATAAAGAGTCGCAGTCGTATGTAACCCATGAGCATTTGTGGCTTTTGCATATCCGTACATATCAGCATTACAAACTGTAAGTAATGCTAAAAATAAAATCCCATAGATACCTATTTTCAGCTTTGAGATAGTTCTCCAATTTTTTTTAAAATAAAAAATAGAGTACGATGCAAACAATATAAGAGGAGGAACCATATATAATCTATAACGAGCTGTTACTAAAAATAAAATTATTGAAACAGCGGCTGCTAGCAGATAGAGAAGAAGTATCTTATGTTTTTTCTCATATTTTGATAATAAAAAGATTCCTAAAAATCCCAGTGGAAATAATAGCCCAAAAGGGAAAAACAAGAATGAACGATGTAATAGTATCTTCATAAGAGTTGTCTGATGAGCAAAATAATAAAAATCAAAATTGTTTGACAGCTCATACCCATTTATTAACATACCCATCTTTTTAATAAGTAAACCTACCCATCTCAAAGGGTCATCAGAAATATCATCCATCGCTTTATCAAACCAAAAGTCCGATTGCTCGGTTTCTGAAAGAGTTCGACCTAACTCTTTTTCAGCAATCTGTTTGGTATCTTCTTTACCGCCCTGCCAATCAGGACGCACGCCAGGGATAACCGCCGAGACACCATCGGCACTATCGTAGTTGCCGATATAAAAATTAATCCCACCATAAGCGGCTATAAGCGTAATTTCAGAACTCTGTACATAGTTATACACTGTCACAGGTAAAATTGGGATAAAGATGCAAAGAACCAATAATGCGATTTTTTTTAACTGAGTTTTCATCTTTTTTCTATTGATATAAACCAAATAGATAATAAGCATAAGAGCAAACAGCCCAATCGTTGGTCTTGCTATTGCCGATAATCCCAAAAAGAGTCCTGACAAAAGATAAGATTTTAGGTCATTTTTTGTTTGTGTTCTTACTATAAAAACTAACGCCATCAGGTTCAGAAATATGGCTAAATTTGGAACCAGCAACTGTGCATCAAAAAATATAAGCGGTGCGTATAGTGCCATAATAACCGAAGCTAATACCGAAGTCTTACGGTTAAATAATTCTCGACCGATTTCATAGAGCAGTACACAACTTACCGAGCCGATAACTGCCTGTATAATTCTAATAATCCAAGATGATTCCCCAAAGAGCCAATAGACAAAGCCTAAAAACAGAGGATACAATGGAGCCCGAAAAAAAGGTCCGGCATAGAATTGCTTACCGTTTGCAATTGCCAATGCCCAATTATGATGATATGCCATATCAACAACAGGATTATCAAAAATTATAACAGACTGAAATTGAAAGAGAAATATGATTCTTATCAATAAGGCAAAAGAGAATAAGAAGATATAATCTTTGAGAGATGTATGAGAGAATTTAGCCATGTTAAAAAAGAATATAATTTAAGAGCTTGAAGCAAGCAATTTCATTGCGTTCGTCATTTCATAGTGGCAAAGTAGATAACAACAGCAGCAGCAATTATGAAAAGAGCAAAAATAAGCATAATAGATTTTTTTTGAGGCTGCGATTCTATCAAGGCTGTATCACCGTTTTTTTTTAGCACAAAATCATTAATCTTGTCAATCCAAGAATCTTCAGCAGCAAGTAGTTCGGCTGATTCCGCTTCAAGTGTAAAAACTTCTACTGAGGGAAGATTACTTTCGGCAATATCAACAACCTCTGCAACAATAATAGTTATATTGTCAGCTCCGCCTCGGTCATTTGCCATTTGAATAAGGTTATCGACTATTTTTTCATTGTTATTACCGGCTGTTTCAATAGATGCAAAGATTTCATCGTCATCAGCATAGCCACAAAGTCCGTCAGAGCAGAGCAGAAACTTATCTCCTCGTTTAACTTTTATCAGGCGGTAATCAACTTCAACGTTATCTCGAACACCCAATGCTCTGGTGATAACATTTTTACCTACAACCGATGATGCTTCTTCTTCTGAAATATTTTGTGTCTTTTGAATTTCGGCAATCCAAGAATGATCAGATGTTAAGGGAAAGAGTTTTTTATTTTCAATTCTATACGCTCGACTATCGCCGACATGAGCAATTGATAACAAATTATTTTCAAATGCCAAGGCAACAATTGTCGTCCCCATGCCGTGTAAATCCGGATTGTCAGATGCTTTGTTATAAATTGCTCTGTTGGCAAGTCTGATAGATTTCAGCAAAATATCACCACTTACCGGAAGAGCTTTACCAAAATTTAAATTTTGGTCATTTTGTAAAGCTGTGTTATATTGTTTGTAAGTAATATCAAGCATTTCAGAAGCCATCATTGAGGCAACCTCACCTGCCTTATGTCCACCCATGCCGTCACAGACTGCAAAGATCTGATTTTCTTTATCTATGTGCAGGTAGTCTTCATTTCCTTTTCTGACCAACCCTTTATCTGTTTTCCCAATGACTTTTAGTTCTAACGGCACGAAATTTCCTTAGCTATTGATATATATTACGTCATTCAGCATAATATTAAATATTATCGGCACAAAGACAATAAAAAAAACCCCGATTTTGTCGGGGTTTTAAGTTTTTTATAAATGGCTTATTTATTTACTTCAATAGCACCATTTTTTTGCTTATAGAGCCATTATCTGTAGTCATTCTATAAAAATATACGCCGGAGGATAAACGAGATGCATCATATTCTATATCGTGAGAACCGGCAGGAAGAACACCAAGATTTCTTACATCAACTAATTGACCGGTTATATTTATAATCTCAATTCTTACAGATGTTTTTTGAGTTATAGAAAATGAGATATTTGTCGTCGGATTAAACGGGTTTGGATAGTTCTGGAACAGATTAAACCTGTCAGGAACAGCAACAAATCCGTCATCACCAATATCTGTGACTGATTTAATAATTGTAACAGAATCGGCATATTTTACCGATGTGTCAATTGCTGACATAACAGTATAATGAACGACAAAAGAGGTATCATTAAGACCTCCGCCCCAAAGAGAAAGATCTACGTTAAAATATACGGTTGTTGTTTGCCCTACGTTGGCATGAGATACAGAATCCTGATCTACAGTTGTCCACCCCGGTGAGGCAGCAGTATCATCTAATGAGACAACAGAATAATAATCTAATCCGTTGCCGTCGTTACGAATTCCAACCGCAAATTCGATATTCCAGCTGAAAGAGGCAAAGATCGGAAGAGCGTCGTGTAGGGAAAGAGTGTAGATCTCGGTGGTCGCCGTATCATTAAAAAAAAAAACAATAGAAAAAAAAGAAAAAAAAACACAAAAAAAAATAATAAAAAAAGTAGAGGTGAATCGATCGACACGCTCCCACAATTGCACATGTCTAAAGACTACAT
>CAJVYT010000026.1 GCA_913009765.1 uncultured candidate division Zixibacteria bacterium | reverse complement strand
TCTGCTGTTTTAGTCCATCTCTATAGAGCTTTTTTCCGTGTACGTGCATCTTCTGTTTGTTTTGTGTGTCTTATGTATGTTTTATTTATTTTTTTTTTTTTCAAGCAGAAGACGGCATACGAGATATATCAGTGTGACTGGAGTTCAGACGTGTGCTCTTCCGATCTAGTCAAAACTGTATGTCGTTGACACACGAGAACATCGTGTTGTCGTATATGCAAAAGACGGTACATATATTAAAACTATCGGAAAGCGTGGCGATGAAAAAGGAGAGTTTTATTATCCAATAACGGTACAGATAAGTAAAAATGATACAATCTATGTTGTAGATGCTTTTCATTTTGCTGTACAAGCATTCGATATTGACGGTAATTTTCTTTTTAGCTTTGGTCCAAAAAAAGCAGGTATGGGAGCAATGGCACGTCCGAGAGATATTGCACTTGATTCAGAAGGGAATATATATATCACTGATGCTATGCGTAACAATGTTCAGATATATTCCTCGACAGGTGATCTGTTACTCCAGTTTGGAGAAGTAGGCAATGCTCCCGGTCAGTTTCAACTTCCCGCAGGAATTTATATTGATAAAAATGATTATATTTATATAGCTGATTCTGTAAACAGACGAATACAAGTATTCAAGTATATTACTGCAGCAAAAAAATAAGGAGACTCATAATGAGAAGATATACTATTATATTTTTTTTACTGATTACACCTATATTGGTTTATGCGGGTGTTGATACTACTCCCCATAACTTTACATCAAGTACATATAGTAAAAATTCATACTTTGTCGGCACCAGACAAATATGTGTCTTCTGTCATACCCCTCATAACGGCAACCAGACCCTTGGAGCTGCTCTTTGGAATCATGAAACTAACGAATCACAAACATATACAATGTATACATCCAATACTATGGACATGACTCAATCTGCTCAACCTCATAAAGGCTCTTTAGTATGTCTCTCATGTCATGATGGTACAATAGCGGTTAATTCACTCAACAATTTACCAGGTCAGGAACAAGCAGGAAGTTACGGATCTCCGGGGGGGTCAAATTTAGACGGCACCGGCAGACTTACTGCCAGTTCTCACGCCTACGTCGGTACTGATCTCACCGATGACCACCCTGTCGGAATCACTTATGATGCGTCACTAGATGTAGGTAATTTTTATGCCAAAACCGGTGTATCTACAAATTATCCGGACAGATTACTTTCTGAAGATTTATATGTAGAATGTTCATCATGCCATAACCCGCATGACAATACATATTCCAATTTTCTCGTAGAAGACAACTCCGGCTCGCAGCTTTGTTTGCGATGCCATATTAAATAGAGGCATTCGTTGCGTAATTTGAGTACATATAAAGCTATTATAATTCTTATTTTCCTCATCGGATTATTTACTCCTCTTCATGCAAACCATACGATGACCGGAGAATTAGCAGTAGATGTTAGAGGGTTTAACTTTAAAAATAATTTTGAATCTATTGAATTTTTAGATACACTTGCACTCATCCCTGACAGTTCTAGAAGAAACACCAATCTTTCTTCACATTATTTAAACCTCTTTTTTAATGGACCGTTTATTAATCAAAATTTTGCAAGTTATTCTGTTCGCTCAAAGTTCAACGGCTCATTTTTTAATTCAACATCTCAAAACACTTTTGAAAACAATTTTATAAAAACTACTGAAAATATGTATTTAAACCCTAATCTAAATAATTTTTACGGAAAAATCTCACTGTTTCCAAATCGTAAATTCCCCATGGAATTATATCACTCCGAATCGAATGAGCATTCAATACGATATGAAGCAAACAACCGCACAGATATTGAACTGGTAGACCCTGCGTCAGGTGTTGTCAGGCACTATTTGGAAGATAAAAATTCTAATGGGTTTTCTGTGTATTACAATGCAAACTCAAATATTAAACTACAAAGTACTATTAAAAAAGATAAGTCAAAAAATAACCGTATTTATGACTTTGGTGCTAATAAAGATATTTATCTCAGACCGGTTGAGGAACGCGGCACAGCTTTTACATCTGATGTTTACGATGTAACTATCGTAAACGACCTCCCTGATGCATCACTTGAAATAATTATTGACGATCTCTTTACATATCTTATTCAGCCAAATCTAAGCCAAACTATCGTTCTTGATTCAGGTATGCACATAATAGAGGCTTCCTCGGTTCCGCGGATATATAATAAAATAGGCAGGTCACGGCTTATAGTAAATCAGGATATAACATTAAGATATTCATATATTGAACCGGCGACCCCCAATGATATTAATCAATCTTTAAATGCTGCAAATTTAAATTTCACGTATGATAATCATGACCGTTTTAAATCTAATGCTTTTTATGAATACTCAGATCAAAAAGAAGGTTTTCAAAATCTTGCAACCTACTTAAACAATTTTAATAATTCTGCTATATATAAACTGGCTGACAACTCGGATTTATCATCTCAAACAAATATAACAAGAAACCAAACTGATGTTGATACATCATCACATCAAATATCAAAAGCGTTGCTGCAGTCGTTTACTCTAAACCACTTAATGAAAAATGGTATCTTGTTTAATTCTATGTATTCATACAATTATAATCAATCATCTAATAGAATTGATTCCTTGACAGGCATAGATACAGTAACGAATGAGAACCAGTTTATTAAAATAGATGATATCCTCTCAAGCAATACTCATATCTTATCAAATAAGTTTTCTATCCCAAACAAAAGTTTTTACAATCAGACTATTGATATAGGTACTAATATAAATTTTTTGAGTGATAATACCGGATATGAAAATAAACAATATACAATTGATTTGAAAAATCGTTTTTCAAAACGGGTAGGTTATATCAAAATTGAGCCAAGAAATGATACAAAATATTCTACTTCTCATCAGAAAATTACATCCAAAATAAACCCTATCAATGGAGAAGGTAATGCAACCATAATTTCTTCCTCAAAAGAGATTGAATCACGTTTCTTTCTAAAAACATACCTAACCAACTACCATGCTATAGGCGATATAACCGCCGGTTTGGAATATGGATACAGAAAGAAATTCGATTCAAAAGGTGATGATATTAAAAACAGATATGTTTTTGATATAAATCTTATCAAACGTTTTGGGAAAGTAATAAAATTATCTTTACTGACAACTCAGGAAAAAGAGTTGTTCACTATTTATTCTGCTGACTCTTTAACAAGTGTTTTGAATTTAGATAAATCTCGAATAGATAGAAAAGAATCATATAAAATTGATATCACTTTAACTCCTTGGGAAGAATTTACTCTTTCAACCGGATACATGACTATTGCCCAAACTTCAACTAACGATATCAATCTTGATTCTTTAATTGTAAGAGGAAGTAATATAAATAAACTTACTATGTCTTTAGATTTTAAAGTACCCTATATCAAACTACCGATTAAAATGTTTTATACAAGAGATACTCGGGATATTGACCCTCTTAAGATTGTTCACCCGTCCAATGAATATTATGATGCTTCGACAAAACCAAAACATAATCTAGACGTTTCTTTTACAACAAAAATATCATACCAATTCAGAAAAATATCTTTGGTATTTTCATATGAGTATAAAAAAGAAGACATATCAACAACCGAGGGATACTCTATCCATGAAATAAATGGAAAGATTACCAGAAGGTTTGGGATTTTCTAATGAAACTATTACAATTGACTCTCATACTGTTTATCTGCTGTTTTCAAATTTCTCATTCAGGCAATAAAAATCTCGTATGGCCTTCTCCCCCGGATAAAGCAAAACTGCAGTATATCGGCGATATTAATTTTAAGGATTTAAAAATTGAATCTGGATTTTTTGGGAAAATCGGAAGATTATTCACAGGTAATGATGACGATGAGACCATCTCGCTTCCCTTTGATATTGCTGTTACTAATGAAAACATATTTCTCACTTGTCAAAATATTCAAGCATTGGTAAAAATAAACCGCATGAAGAATACGTATACATTTATAACAGACAAAAAAAATCCGTTTATATACCCCATTGCTATCTGTACTGATTCACAAGGTGCGGTGTATATTTCTGATGTAGAGAATAAGTCTGTCTTTATATATAAAGACAACAAGCTTAAACCGTTTATAACTACTAATCTTGTGAGACCTACCGGACTGGCGATACTTCCATCACAAAACAAATTGTATGTAGTTGATACCGGCGACCACAGTTTGAAAATATTTAATCTCAAAGGTGAGTTAATAAACCAAGTTCCAAAAGCTAATGACTCCGCTATTTTTCATTATCCAACGTTTGCTACGCACTCAAACAATGATATCCTTGTAAATGACGCTTTAAACTATAAAATAAAAACTTTTGATTCAAATGGTTCTCTGCTGAATTCATTCGGTATGGAAGGTTCCGGTCCGGGTACTTTTAGCCGAACAAAAGGTATCGCTGTTGACTCTGAAAATCATATTTATACTGTTGATAATCTTGCCGATAATTTTCAAGTTTTTACATCTGACGGAAAACTGCTTCTTTCTGTTGGTTCACGGGGACAATCGGCAGGACAGTTTTGGTCGCCGGCAGGTATAGATATACAAAATGATACTATATATATCGCAGATACATTTAATAATAGAATACAGATCTTTTACTATTTAGGAGATCAAAAATGAAAAAAACTATAGTACTCCTATTTATCATAACATTGTATGGCTCAGCTTTGGCAGGTTCTATCCTTAACTCAAAACATAACCTTTCTGTCTCAGGAACCGGCGATATAAAAGCCTCATCAGAAACAAGGGTATGTATTTTCTGTCACAGCTCTCATAATACTTCTTCTGAAGGACCGCTTTGGAACCATGAAACATCCTCCGGTAAATTCAAAACGTATGAACGTTCTACCATGGACAGTAAAACCGAACAACCCAATGGTGCCACCAAACTTTGTTTATCCTGCCATGACGGCACTATTGCTGTTGGTGCTATCAAGGGTGTCAGACAACCGATTAAAATGAACAATGTAGGGGTCTCAGGTGAAATACCAACTAATAGGAAATCAAATGTCGGATTGGACCTTTCCGGCACACATCCTGTTTCGGTAAAATACGAGCAAAATATAGCACTTGCCGACAGCCATCTCAAATGGCCTCCGCAAGACCCTGAAAAAATTGTCGGTACCGATGCCGACGGCTATGTACAGTGTACTGCCTGCCATGACCCGCATGATGATTCTAAATCTGACAAATATCCGTTTTGGAATAAAACAACATTTGATGCTGTGTGCGTCTCATGTCACAATTATTAGAAAGTAATGATTATGAAAAAAATATTTTTTATAGCGTCTCTTCTCTCGGTTTTATGTCTGCAGACTGATACATATTCGCATATTAATTCCTCCAACCTCCTTGAGGGATGCGGCTCTTGTCATGTTGGACATGGTAAAGCAAATGAGCCGATGCTTGCTTATTCCGATGAAGAGTTCTGTTATCAATGTCATGGAACAGAATTGAAACAAAATGAAATGAAAGCAACCGGGAAACTTGCCCAAACTGTTAATTTAGCAGATATTGAAAATGAATTCAATAAAACCTATCGCCATCCGGTTGTTGACGGATTCGGACATACCCCGGATGAACAACTCCCCTACGCATCTTCTTCTGAAATAACCCATACTGAATGTGTTGACTGTCATAATCCTCATCAACGAGCCCAAAGCGGTTCTCAAAAATATTTTGAGGTCTCCGGTTATTCTTTATCAGGGCAATACTTGACAAGTTCCACAAGTGAATACGAAGTCTGTTTTAAATGTCATGTCGATAAGAACGCAGTGGAGACATCATCTGATAACGCCTTTAAACAATTTTCGCTGATAAACAGATCGCAGCATCCGGTCACCAAAGCATCCACCGGTGGAAAATCTACATCTTTAACCAAAGCTCTCGGACCGGGGAATGTTATGAAATGTTCCGATTGTCATACAAACGATGATCCAAGTGGTCCCAAAGGACCCCATGGTTCAAAGAATAAGTTTCTACTAAGCGGAAACTATGACATAGAACCTTTTACAGACGAATCACCTTATGCCTATGAATTCTGCTACTCCTGTCATGACCGAGTATCGATTTTATCGAATGAATCATTTCCGCTTCATAATGAACATATCGTAGGTGACCCTTTAAAAGGCATTCCGGGAACTTCATGCTTTACCTGTCATGCTTCCCATTCTTCGCAAACAAATAATCACTTGATTGCATTTAATAAAGAGGCTGTCAAAAGAGACCCGAAAACAAATTTGATTCAATATAATTCTACCGGTTTAAAAAGCGGCAGTTGTTATCTATCCTGCCATAATCATGCACATAGTCCGGCACGATATTAAACGATGATGGTGATATTATGAGAAAACATGTGACATTTTTATTCTTTATAGCTCTTTTATCAATTGTGTATCTCTCCGTTGATGCGGTAGAAATTGAGTATGTCGGCACACTTGAGAATAATCTCTTTGCTCCTTCCTCAATTACTGTTGATAACAATAGTTTGACAGTATTGGAACCTTTTTCAAAAGAGATAAAAATCTTTACACCCGAGGGACTTTACCGCCAGAAACTACATATCCAAGGTGACGCCAACTCTATTTGCAAACTGTCTGAAGACGAATATCTCTATTGTGATTTAGAAGCACATATCGTTGCCTATGTTGATATGTCTCAAGATGAACAATCAGATTACTTCGAAAATACTTTTTCGTTTCTGTATCCGATTGATATTATTTTAGACAGCAAAATTTCAATTTTAGATTCAGAAGCAAAACAAATAGTTATATTTAACAGAAACAAAGAAATTGAATCTATCATACAGCTTAAAAATAATGAAGGAACTTTTATATCATTCCCGAATAGTTTTGTCTATAACACAACCAATAACAATTACTATGTATTTGACCAGCTTAATTCTGAAATCTGGATAATAAAACCTGACGGTACTTTTATCAAATCATTCTCTGCCTTTGGAGCGGGTATTGGTGAGATTACGCGTGGAGGTGAGATTTCTGTCGGTAATAACGGTTTGGTTTATATTTCTGACAGATACCAAAATAGAGTTTCTATCTTTTCAGCAGACGGCGAATATCTTGACATGATTCCAAATGGCAATATCAATATCAGTTTCAACACTCCAACCGGAATTACAATTGATGAAAATAATATTCTCTATGTTGCTTCAACAGAAAATTCAAAAATTCAAATGTTCCACATCACCTCATCAAATACTTCAGAAGAAGCTGTCACAATGGAACAGCTAAGACCTCTTCCTTATGATACTGTACAAACATCGGCAATTAATTTTTTCGCAACTGCATCAACACAACTTACAACTAAAATCATATTTTTTGATTTTGAAATATACTCATCAGATAATACTGAAAATCTTATCGCATCAAGTTATTCCATTGCTCCAACTAAAACTTTTGATACACTTCAAAACATAACTATTTATACTGCTCAATGGATAACTACAGAACAATTAGAGACTCATTCTGATTATCAATGGCGGACAAGAGTGCATAGTGCAGACTCTGCCTATAAATGGTCAGAATTCCAAACATTTTCTACTTCCGGTTTACCTCTCAGTTTTAGTCTGGCACAAAACTATCCCAATCCGTTTAATCCGACAACAACTATTGATTTTACACTGGCAAATAAGTCCAATGTTTCCCTTGAGATATTTAACTTAAACGGTCAAAAAGTTATTACCCTTATGGATAAGTCATTGCCTGCCGGTAAGCACTCTATTCTCTGGTCAGGTAAAAATATATACGGACAACAATCAGCAACAGGCATTTATTTCTATCGACTGACTGCCGATGAATTTATTGAGACCAAAAAAATGGTACTTCTAAAATAGGTTGAAATTATGATGAAAATATGTACAATAATCGCCGTTCTTCTTATCTTTACCTCCACGGTATCTGCTCTTGATGATCCTCATGGTACAACCGCCAGCATAAACTGCGAACAATGCCATATCACTCACTCGACTCTCGGTGACATATTAGTGAACTCAACAGATTCTTTGGTTTCTACTCTTTGTCTTTCTTGTCATACTCCGGGAGGATGGACCGGAATGACAAAATATTTTTCCTCATCATTAAAAGCACAACCTGGTGTTTTGGGAACTTCACATGGTTGGGATGTTGACACTTCCAACGCTGCTTATGGAGCAAATCAACCTCAAGGGGCAGAACTGTTAAAACACATTACAAAAGACGGTAAAGTTACTTGTGCCACCTGCCATGACCCACATGCCAATAGTAATCCTCCATTTTTACGAATGGACAACTCCGCCGACCAACTCTGTTTAGATTGTCATAGAAGCCGTAATGTCACTTCTGTAAAAACATATACCGGCAATGTTCTTTCTCATCCGGTTGGTGTAGCTCTTCCGTCAACCTCGGACTTTCACAATCCGCCGCTAGATACCGACGGCAATCCGCAGCCGTCTGACGGCAATACTACAAATGATTATCAATTTGGTACCGGAACAACGATGAAATGTACCAGTTGCCATGGCGTACACTATACTGACTCAAATTCAGGAACAGTTGACGGTCCATAGATTTTTATAATATGTAAATGTATAAGGAATAATAGCAAACAGATGAAAAAAATATATCTCATACTAATCAAGACAATAACTATCTTTTTAATCGTAACTTGCGGTGCAGCAGTTCCGTCAGCTTTTGCTGTTGTCAATATCACACCCTCGGCAACTACTCCTACACCGGCATCTGTAGATAGATTTGGTACAAACTCTACGAGTTTGTCAGTTATATTTGAAGATACAGACTTACCCAATATTAATACATTCTTTGCAACCTTTAAAGTAAGATCTCCTTATAATGAATTCACTCTTATAATTGCTGATTCAATTCAAAGTGGGGTAAACGGATTGACTATTGTTAATAATGGTGGAGGATTTTATACTGCCTCTATTGATTGGAATCCTGCTGACAATATTACTTTAGGACTATACGATTTATATTTTTCCGTTACAAACGGTGTTTTCTCAGATACAGACCTATTTACCAGCAATCTAAATGAACTGACAATCGCAAATGGCGGAGAAAACAATATTCCAATTGTTCAATCTGATGCTGTTTTTGCTTCCCCTGCCGGTGTCGAAAGAATCGGTACCAATTCTATTACTTTTGCTGCTGATTTTTATGACCCTGATATTCCGGGTGTCAATGCATTTAATGTCACATTTAAACTTCTCAACCCTGACAACATTACCGAAACAATTCTATCTACAAATGCTGCTAACGGAACTCAAGGAGTCACGATTACAGATAATGGAGCAGGGTCTTATACCGCCTCTATCTTATGGGACCCCCCTGATATACAGAGCATTGGTTTTTATGATTTATATTTTGAAGTCTCCGATGGTATTAGCTCATCAGTAGACGATTACTCTAACAACATTGATGAAATGGAAATATTTGATGCTGTTTCAAACAATCCTCCGACTGTTACAGCAGGAGCAACTTTTACAATCCCTGCATCTGTTAACCGAATTGGTGAAGAATTTACAACTCTTAAAGTTAATTTTGCTGATTTAGATATTCCCGGAAGCGGTACTTTTACAATTACAATGTCAATACGAGACAATACAAACACTGAGCAGATTTTAGTCAATGCCGCCAAAGACGGTGAACAAGGGCTCCATATTATTAATACAGGTGGAGAAAATTATACAGCATCTGTTATTTGGAATCCGGGAGACGCTCAATTGACCGGAACGTATGATCTGTCTTTTGAAGTTACCGATTTTCAAAATACAACCGCTACAGATGGTTATGCAAATAACCTTGAAGAGTTGACTATCACATCTTCTGCCATTATCGGCGATGGAAATCTCCTGCGACGTTCACATACATCTGCAAACTGCGGTGGAGCAACATTTGCCTGTCATAACTTACAAGGACATAAAGGGCAAAATTGTTTAGTCTGTCATTCATCTCATGATGTCACAAACATATATCTTGTTAATGATTCTATTCAAACTCCTAACTCTGGTCTCATGGAAGTTATTTTTAAAACTCTTGGTATAGGCGACCCTTACAATGCACCCGATCCAACTGTCGGAGACCCGACTTCCGGTGTTATGGCAGATGCCACCGATGGAGCAGCAACCGGAGTCTGCGAAGTTTGTCATACTACAACAGCACATCATAGAAATGACGGCTCTCAACTTCCTGATTCTCACCATGACGGAGAAGACTGCACCCAGTGTCATGTACATACAGACGGATTCAAAGGAGGTGAATCGGGCGGTGGTTTAGCCTGTTCTTGTCATAATCAGATTTTTACTGCTATGGACAGCACCTCACTTTTAACCAGACATATTTTAGCTGATAACGCCGCCGACTATTCCCCCGGAGCAAGCGGTTTATTTACAATTAAAAATTGTTTGAGTTGTCATGTCGACCATGATATTTTCCGACCTGATTTAAACACCGGTATTGGCACAAGAGCTTCTAATCTTCGTGTTGACTGGGCAATTGACCCTGTTTCTGGAGACAATACAGTTCTTCTGAATAGTGATTATCAATCAACCGGAAGTGGCGGTGTCTGTCTTTCATGTCATGATGACCCTGATCCAAGCTGTTCTGCCTGTCATTCTGCTCATATTTCCCCCGGGAAACAACAGCTTAACACTGCCGCAGCATCCAGTGCTCACGGCTTTATAACAAAAAGCGAATATGATGCAGCAACTACCGGACACAACTACTCAATCCCTATAACTTTTACAACTGATGGTTCTGTTTTTAATGCAAACTGCACAAAATGCCACAATGACGATATGGCAAAAACATATCAAAATTCGACCGTAAAAGTAAGCGTTCACGGTTCAAGTTTTTCTTTGTTTCTCGATTCTACCGGAGCTGTTCCACCAACAGAACCTCTTGAAGAAAATTTCTGTTTTAAATGTCACTCATCAACAACAAATCCGAACGCCGCTTCAAACCTTGATTATTTCAGCATAAAGGGTATGAGTGCAACATCATTAGATATTGAAACAGATTTCAACCGTACATCGATTCATCCTATAACTTCAACAAGCGGAGTACATGACCCTTTAGAAGATGTACTGACAATGCCAAGGCATGTGGAGTGTACAGACTGCCATAATCCCCATGCGGCAACATCTGATAATCCTCCGGCTCCATCATTAAGCGGTGCTTTAGTAGGTGTAGACGGAATAGATATAAACGGTACTGTCATTAAACCGGTAACCGAATCTTATCAAGTCTGTTTAAAATGTCATGGTGATAACCATGGTACTGCCGCTTATGTTCAGCGTAACATTGTAAATTTAAATACCAGAGATGAATTCAAGCCTACCTCGCTGTCGTTTCATCCGGTAGCTGCTGTTGGAACCAACACAAATGTCCCATCGTTAATCGCCCCAATGAATGAGTCATCAAGAATAAACTGTCAAGACTGTCATGCCGCTCCGGTTGGAAGTTCAGCCGGTCCGCACGGTTCAGATTTTGTACCTATTTTAAAAATGCGTTATGAAACTGCCGACTTTACAACAGAATCAGCATCTAATTATGCTCTTTGTTATTCATGTCATAGCAGATCATCTATTCTAAACGATGTAAGTTTCAAAGAACATGATAAGCATATTAGGGGTGAAGATGCCCCATGCTCGGCATGCCATGATTCTCATGGTGTAGCGTCTGCTCCTCAAGGAGATGGAACACATCTCATTAATTTTGATGCTTCCTATTGTACACCGTCAGGTTCCGGACGGCTTGAATTTATTGATAATGGAAATGAGCAAGGGCAATGTTATGTTACCTGCCACGGCAAAGATCATGACCCAAAGTCTTACTAAGTCTAAATTGTTGACAAAACTCATAAATTAATTGAAATTACGCACTTACTGTATGTAAGTGTGTGTTTTATTGGAGATTTCTATGAGAAGACTGATTGTTATATTTATTTTTTTTGTAACCCTGCTAATCTCTTGCGGCAAAAAACAAAAAGTCGATTATTACAGTAATATACCTACTCTTGTAAATACAAAGCTATTTGAAAATGGTGACCAGCCAAACCGTATCAGAAACTATCATGACACTCTTTTTATTTCTTATCTGAATAAACCCGCAATTGATATGTATGATTTAAGTCTTAACTTTATTTCATCAATCCCGCTAACACATTTAGATTCTGTCTACCCTACTTCATTTTATGTAGGAGACTCATTTATCGTTGTTACAGAATATACTAAAAACAGAGTTATACTTTACACAAGAGACGGTAAAGTTATAAATTCTTTTGACACAATGCCTGACAACGTAACAAAATTATTTCCCTATGATGTCGCCATATTCAGAAAAGTTGCCTATGTAACAGATATTATGCAAAAATCAGTTTTGGCTGTTTCTTTAGTAAACACAGAGGATATTACCGAACTCGGTGAACTTATTCTGACTATACCAAAAGATACAACCCATAAAATTCGGTTTCCATCTGCGGTTATTGTAACTCGTGATGGAAGATTATATGTAGGTAACGCTATTACTGGAACAATTGATGTCTTCACCTGTGCCGGAAATTATATTTATCAATTTGATTCAATTTCAACAGAGGCAAAGTTGGCAATTCAAGGCTTTGCTTATGATAATATGATAGATGTAAAACTGTTGGAAAAAGATGAAGCATCTTTTGATCCAAGTGGAATTCGCAATCAAGGACGGCTACACGCCTTAGATGCGAGTAATCGACAAATACACATGTATAACCCAACAGGTACATATATAAATTCATACCCTAAAGATTCTCTTTTTTTAAATCCCTCCGGTATTGCTATAGATATTATTCAAAGACAGATATATATTACAGACCCAAAAGCATCAAAAATATTTATTTTTGCGTTTTAGAAAATTACTGAGCATCAGAGATTTTCACAACCCCTTTATTAACATTTTCATCTTCCCATTTGATTTTTCTATCAGCATTTACTTTTCTAACCATTAGTTCTATCTCTTTATTACTACTTTTTATTTCTAAATTTTGTTTCTCAACTTCAATATTTTTTTCATTAATTTCATTTCGTTTTCTCTTTGAGAGAATTTTACTTAAAATATAAGCCCCCCCGGTAAGAAAAGCTCCTGCTCCAACCATGACATCAGCAACTTTTTGATTATCATCATCGAGTGCTAATTTCGCAATCAACCCCTGGGCAAAAGGGAAAATAATAAATGTCTCAGCCATACCCATATATTTATTTTGGACTCTTTCAGCAATTCGTATATCAAAAGGGGGAATTTCTTTTTCCATTGAAAGCCCTAAAGAATCGGCATTAAAACGTGCAGGCTCCATTGCTTTTAAAATAAAAATTACCTGTTTTTGCTGTAAGTCTGCTATCATAAGATCTGTTACTAAAGGTTCATATCCATCTTTGTACACTTCAATAGTAAACGTATCTTTTTTGACAGTAATAATTGTAGGAGTCAACAATTCCAAAGTATTCCCATTTATAGTAATAAATCCACTGTCAGGAACAGATGTAACCGGAATTCTAATTTCATTTTTTTCAGTAACAGGTTTTTCTGTTTCCGCCTGTAAAAAAGGAAATTCTAAAACTATAGACTCCTGATTACTAATAGTAATTGCAGTATCTATTTGTTGTTCATCATATCTCAGCACAAAATGATACTCTCCATTTGTCAGTGGAATAATGAACCAATTGTGAGCTGTTAAGAAATTACCATAGTTGTCAATCTGATAAAGAGAATCATTTATCTTAAGCTCAATAGAATCGACATCAGTACGAATTCTCACCAAAGTTGAATTGTTAGCAGATATTTGACAACAGATGAAAATCAGGATAAACAGTATAAATATTTTAAAATTCACATCAATTCTTTCATTTATTATGATAATACATAATAAATAGATAATAAAATTTGTCAACTATTCCTTTTAAAAATAGCACATAACTTAATTAAATTACTATTTTATCCTCAATATCTGATTTTTCTTAAAACCAAGCAAAAATGCACATTAAATCCACCAACAAACAAAAAAAATGATTAAGCCATAACTTATTATACCACATATTCATAGTGGGCATGCTCAATTCAAGTTATTACAATTTATACCGATTTAGATAGTGTCATGGAAACTTCATCATTAAAGAGTTCTTTACTTGACTATAATTGATATTTTGTTATATTTTTCACAAAGCAGTTAGAGAGAACAATAGTATGAAAATCAACCAAATGTTATTAATATCCAATTTATGTTTTAAGCATATGAATAAAATTATTTATATTATTATTCTATTTTTTATTGGCTCAACTCATATATATGCTGCTGATGTTATCACCAACGGCACTTTTGATACAGACATTACTACCGGGTGGACAAATTCGTCAAGCGGAAGCGGTTCGTTAACATGGAACAGTTTTAATGGCGGGTCAGTTCAGGGTCTAACCGGTAACGGAAGTAATATATTATTTTCTTTTGTTTTAGAACAATCAATTGGAACAATTAACAGCACTGATAATGTTTTCCTAAGCCTCTATTGGTACAAATGGAGCGAAGCTATTCAAGCTGCCAATAACAGTATTGTTGTTAAAATTATAAAACCTTCCGGTGATTCAGTAGAAATTTGGTCTGATTTGACTATCCCCTCAACAAATTCATCCCTGTCCGGAAATGTAACGACATCAGATATATCATCATTTTTTGATATATCAGGTACATATACGCTTAAAATAGTTTCGGACTTAGAAAGCGGCACCGACATCAACGCTTTTGCCCAATCAAATCTCGATAATATCGTGTTAGATGTACAGCCGGCTACCTCCAATCAACCACCGGTTGTAACTGATATACCGAATCAAACAATTTCTGAAGGGGGAACATTCACATCTATAGCACTCGACAACTATGTTTCAGACCCTGATAACAGTGATGCAGAGCTGACTTGGACATATACAGGAAACACCGAGTTATCAATAAATTTAACAAATAGGTATGTATTCATCACCGCTCCAAGTTCCGATTGGAATGGTGCCGAAACTATTACATTCCGTGCCACCGACCCACTTGGCTTATGGTCTGAAGACCCTGCCACATTCACCGTCACCCCACAAAATGATGCACCTACTCTTGTAAATTCAATAACTAATGTATCTGTTTCACCTGTTAACAGACTAAATGCCAACACAACTATAATTTCTGCTAATTTTACAGACGTAGATCAACCTGCTGCTAATAGTTTTAATATAACTTTTAAAATAAGAGAACCAAACAATACAACCGAACTGATTCTTGTTAATAATCTCACCAATGGCAACGGTGGGCTAACTGTTGTTGATAATAGCGGAGGTTCCTACACTGCATCATACACCTACGACCCATCTGATATACAGACACTCGGCTTATATGACCTCTATTTTGAAGTATCCGATGGAACAGCATCTGTTATTGATGATTTCAACAGCAATCCTGATGAGTTGGAAATAAATGAAGTATTTACAAATGCGGCACCTATAATTACACTCTCGGCAACATCTGTTTCTCCAACCTCAATTGATAGAGCGGGTGCCAACAGTACAATATTTACAATTCCGTTTACTGATGCTGACATTCCGGCGGTAACAAGTTTTCTTATAACAATAAAAGTACGAGCCCCATACAACGAAACAATCCTTCCTCTTATTGAAAATTCCACAGATGGTCAAAACGGACTGACAATTACAGATAACGGCGGTGGTAGTTTTACGGCAACATTCTCATGGGATCCTGTTGATAATATTACTGTCGGCTACTATGATATTCAAACAATAATTTCAGACGGCACAGCTTCCGACACCGATTTCTTTGCCGACAACTTAGATGAACTGCTTATTTCCAACGGTGGAGAAAATTCCCCTCCGATTATCGCATCGGATGCATCATACGCAACACCTGCCGGTGTTGAACCTATTGGTACTAATCTTACAACTATCGGGGCTCAATTCTTAGATTCTGACCTTCCGGGTGTAAATGCTTTCACTATAAATATAAAGTTACGAGAACCTGACAATTCTACTGAAATTTTATTAGCCACCGATGCCACAAATGGTACTCAGGGTATTACAATCACCGACGAAGGAAGCGGCGTATATAGAGTTGAAACATCCTGGGACCCATCTGATTTACAAGCTCTCGGCTTTTATGATATTTATATTTCTGTATCTGACGGAAGTGCCACTTCTACCGATGATTATGCAAACAATTCTGATGAATTAGAATTATATAGTGCTATCACTAATAGTCTGCCGACTGTTATTTCCGGTGCAACATCTGTCACCCCTATCTCGGTCAATAGAATTGGTTCTGAGTTCACTACTATTTCCGTAGATTTCTCAGATGCTGACTATCCGGGTACCGGAGCATTTTCTGTTACAATTAAACTACGAGAACCAGATAATTCTACTGAAATTATTGTTACCAATGCTGCTAAACATAAAGAACAAGGCTTACGAATACAGCATATTTCAGGTACCACATACAGAGCATCGGTTTTATGGAATCCGGCTGACATACAATCTACAGGAACTTATGATTTATATTTTTATGTCGAAGATAACTTTGCTGCTTCTGCAACAGATGATTTTGCAAACAACTTAGATGAATTAACTGTTACATCCGCAGCAATTCTCGGAGATGGAAATATCCTAAAAAGAACAAATAATTCCAACAACTGCGGCGGTACTGCTTCCGCCTGTCATAATTTATTAGACCATCAAGGGCAAAATTGTTTAGTTTGTCATTCATCTCATGATGTTACAAACATATATCTTGTTAATGATACTATTCAAACTCCTAACTCTGGTCTCATGGAAGTTATTTTTAAAACTCTTGGAATAGGCGACCCTTACAATACCCCCGACCCGACTGTCGGAGACCCCACTTCCGGTGTTATGGCAGATGCCACCGATGGAGTATCTACCGGAGTCTGCGAAGTCTGCCATACTACAACAGCACATCACCGTAATGACGGCTCTCAACTTCCTGATTCTCACCATGACAGCGACAACTGCACCCAGTGTCATTTACATACTGAAGGATTTAAAGCCGGTGAATCAAACGGCGGTATGGCATGTTCCTGCCATGAGCAGATTTTTACTGCTATGGACAGCACTTCTCTTTTAACCCGACATATCTTAGCTGATAATGCCGCCGATTATTCCCCCGGTGCCAGCGGCATGTTCACTATAAAAAACTGTTTAACCTGTCATGTTGACCATGATATTTTCAGACCTGATTTAAACACAGGTATTGGTACAAGAGGATCCAATCTACGTGTTGACTGGGCGATTGACCCGGTGAGCGGTGATAATACAGTTCTATTAAATAGCGATTATCAATCAACCGGCAATGGTGGTATTTGTCTTTCCTGTCACACCGACCCTGACCCAAGCTGTTCAGCCTGTCATTCTGCTCATATTTCCCCTGGGAAACAACAGCTTAATAATGCCACGGCATCAAGTGCCCATGGTGTTATTCATAAGACCGAATATGATGCCGCCACCAGTGGGCATAACTACTCTGTTCCGACAACATTTGCGACAGACGGTTCTGTTTTTAATGCTAACTGTACCAAATGTCATAATGATGATATGTTAAAAACATATCAAAATTCTACAATAAAAGTTTCTGTTCACGGTTCCAGTTTTGCTTTATTTCTTGATTCAACAGGAATAGCCTCACCAACCAGCCCACTTGAAGAGAATCTCTGTTTTAAATGTCACTCAACTACCTCTAATCCTAATGCAGGTTCAAACCTTGACTTCTTTAGTGCTAAAAGCATGACAAATACTGCTCTGGATATTGAATCAAAATTTAGTTATACATACTCTCACCAAATAGGTAATTACTCTGGTATTCATACACCTTTAGAAGATTTATCTACTACAGCTCGCCATGTTGAGTGTGAAGATTGTCACAATGTCCATGAATCTATTCAGGGAACGCATGACGGTTCATCGCAACTTGTATCTAATACCCTCAAAGGAGCTATTGGTGTTGAACCAACTTCTTGGCCAGCACGACCTACTCCGACTGATAATGCAAATGTCTTTGCTGCTCCAACCGGATACAGTGTTCTCAGACCCGCACAAAATGAATATCAAATATGTTTGAAATGTCATTCAAATTATACAACTCTTCCGACAGGTTCACCAAATATTGCTGAAGAGATAAACCCAAATTATCCATCTACACATGGTATAACCATTGCTAATCAGAATCCATATTGTAATTCGACTACTATGTATGAACCTTGGGGTTCAAGCGGCTCAAATTACTGTTCTGATTGTCACCGTTCTGATAACTCTGCTGACCCTGAAGGTCCCCACGGTTCCAATGCCGAACACCTGCTTGTAGCCAGTATTGTTTCAAGTAGCACTGTCGGTACTCCTCTTTGTAATGTCTGTCATAGGTCAAGCGTCTATTGGAGCGGTTCATCTTCTTCCAGTCGTTTCTCACAGCACCCATCCTCAAGATCTGCTCATAGATCTTCACAAGGATGTTTTACCTGCCACATGTGGGATTATGCAAGTACAGCCGGCTTAGGTGTTCCGACAGATTCTTGGTCGGGTGGAGCTCCCCTTGCCACAACTAATCTATATGTTCACGGTCAGAATAAAATATGGAATTTCAGAGACCGCGACGGTTCAGCAGGTTCGGGACAAGATGTCGATGCATTCTGTAACGGCTACCTTTCAAATATTGATTATGTAAATAAACAATGCTGGACAGAAACTTGTAGAACTCACTCCGGATACGGATATTAATCGGACATTATTATGAGAATCAATCTTGCCTCGACAAGACTGGCATTTGTTTTAATTGGACTACTTTTATCTCTTATTGTCATTTCAGCTATTATCCCGCAGCAAGACATCGCTCAAAACCAAATTGTAGACTGGCAGAAAAAACTCGGTGATAATTACAAATATATTGAATATTTAAAATTAGACCAAATATATACAACTCCGGTTTTCTTTATCGTAATAGGTTTACTCGCTGTCAACCTATTTTTTGGTAATGCACGAAGATTTCGTCTTATCTATAAAACAGACCGAAAACTTATTCAAGCACGTCATCTCGGCTCAATTATTTTTCACCTCTCCTTGGTTCTTTTACTTTTTAGTGTTGTTTTAAACTATTTGTATAAATTTGAAGGTATTTTAGCTCTAACTGAAGGACAGTCAATAGTTGAAAACAGAGACGACTATACCAGAGCTTATCAAGGACCTTTTTACTCAGAAGAATACGGGCGATTTAAAATAAAACATATAGCATATTATCCCGCTTATTTAATTAATGATAAGAAAACTTCCGCATCTGAAATATCTCTACAAGATTCTCCCAATGCTCCCGAAACTACCGTAGTTGTTACTACTAACAACCCTTTTGTATACAATGGTCTTGAATTTCATTATGAACTTCAACACGGATATTCTCCTGAAGTTATTGTAATAGACTCAACCGGCAAGACAATTTTTAAAAGATTTATCAGGCTTGCTATTCAACGTTCAAAAGAGAATACAATTCATGCCGATTATTATATTCTCAAAGATTACAATATGAAAATTACTATTGAAGCGACCCCAAGACAAAATCATATTGACTCCACTTTATTTAATTTAGATGTTGAAATTGACGATAATTTGTTGTATCAAGGAACAATAGGATTAGACGATACGATTAGTTATGACGGATACAAACTGGTAATCCCCAGATTGAGAAACTGGTGTTATTACCATATTGTAAAAAGCCCGTATCTAAATTTAATTTTTGCAAGTTTTTGGTTGGCATTAATTGGAATGACTATTGGTCTCATTCCTCGAGTAATAGGAACAAAGAAAAAATGAATTCCACCGAATCTCTCTTTTTCTGGTCGACAACACTTTTTTTAGCTATGACATTTTTTATTGTCCTATTAGCTCTCATGTTTAAAAAAGAACATATCTTTAGATATTCTCGTTATTCTCTTTTAGCAGCATTTGCATCAATTACAACTTTCGGTATACTCCGATGGACCGTTACCGGTCATCCACCTTTTGTTACACTATTTGAATCAATGATAACTTCAATTTGGTTTGTTCTTTTATTTTTTATTGTTCTTCTCTATGCCAATAAAAAAACTGTATTGCTCATTCTTCCCGTTTCTGCAATAACTTTTCTCATGATGGGTTGGGCATCATCACTTTCAACCAAAGCATCAGAACTTTCAGCGGCTTTAACAAATATCTGGCTTTTTATTCACGCATCATTTGCTACTTCAGGTGCTTCATCATTTTTAATCGGAGCATCATTTTCTATCCTATATCTGATGGGCGAAGAAAAACTCAAATCATACGAAAAAATAGCAGCAAAAGTTCCCGAGTATAATAAACTTCCTCAAATGATTTTAAACTTTCTCATCTTCGGTTTAATCCTATGGGGTGTTATGATTGTTTCTGGTTCAATATGGGCTCATATTGCCTGGGGAAGATACTGGGCATGGGACCCGATAGAACTCTGGTCACTTATCAGCTGGTTGTTGTTTGGTTTAGTGATACATACAAAACTTACATTCAAAATATCACAAAAAGATCGGAAGAGCGTCGTGTAGGGAAAGAGTGTAGATCTCGGTGGTCGCC